>NZ_JBFUKD010000024.1:0-17258 GCF_056401005.1 Microvirga sp. P4_G7
CTATGAGGCAGGAGCGGATTGCGGCGCCGAGGCCAACATGGCCAAGATGCTCGCCGCCGACGCCTCCTGGGAAGCAGGGAACGCTTGCGTCCAAACCCACGGCGGGTTCGCATTCGCCGAGGAATACGACGTCGAGCGAAAATTCCGCGAGACGCGGCTCTATCAGGTGGCGCCGATCTCCACGAACCTGATCCTGTCGTATCTGGCTGAGCACCGTCTCGGCCTGCCGCGGTCCTATTGATATGATAGGGACAAACGCCACGGGCGCGCTTTCGGGATTGCTGGTCGTCGCCATCGAACAGGCGGTAGCCGCTCCTCTGTGTACGTTGCGGCTTGCCGATGCTGGCGCGCGGGTTGTCAAGATCGAGCGCTCGGACGGTGAAACGGCACGCCACTACGACAAAGCCGTCAAGGGCGTGTCGGCGTATTTCGCTTGGCTGAATCGAGGCAAGGAAAGTGCGGTCCTCGATCTCAAGGACGCGAACGATCTCGCCCTCGTCCACCGGATGGTCGCGCATGCGGACATCTTCGTCCAAAACCTGGCGCCAGGCGCAACCACTCGTCTCAACCTCGGCGCCGCGCAGCTCATCGAGAAGCATCCGCGTCTCATCGCGGTCGACATCGTCGGTTTCGGCCAGACCACGCCCTATCGGGACATGCGGGCATACGACATGCTCGTCCAGGCGGAGAGCGGACTCTGTTCCGTGACGGGAACAGATGATACGCCCTCGAAAGTCGGCGTATCGGCCGCCGACATCGCGACGGGCATGAACGCACATGCTGCGATTCTCGAGGCGCTGATCGCACGAGACAAGTCAGGGAGAGGACAGGCGATCGAAGTCGCCATGTTCGACGGCATGGCCGACTGGATGACAGTGCCGCTTCTCCATCGCGAACATGCGCAACGGGATACGAAGCGTCATGGGCTCTCCCATGCTTCCATCTATCCCTATAGGCCCTACGCCTGCCGCGACGGCGAGGTGGTGATTGCCGTTCAAAATCCCATCGAATGGCGGCGCTTCTGCGCAGGCGTTCTGCAGCGATCGGATCTCTGTGACGATCCGCGTTTTGCCGACAATCCCTCGCGTGTCGAGAACCGGCAGCTGCTCGATGCGGAAATTGCACCAATTTTCGCAGAATTGGCTCGTGATGCCGCAATCGAGAGGCTCGATGCCAACCAGATCGCGTGGTCCCGAGTATCATCCATCGACGACCTTTGCGCCCATCCGGCCTTGCGGCGCATCGAAGCCTTGCTGCCAGACGGCAGGAGCATCACGCTTCCGCGTCCGGCTGGCAGGCACAGCTTGAACACCGCTGTCGTCCCGGGTCTGGGCGCTCAAACTGCCGATATCAGGTCGGAATTTTCACACCATGAGGCTACTCGATGACCGTCATGGATCTCGATCAGATGAAAAGTTGGATCGGACGGGCGGAAACCGCCACCGATGTGATCACACCTAAGCTCGCCGCTCTGTTCGATGCAACGCTCACACCGCACCTCGCACCCGCATCATCGGCAGGGGCTTCGCTCGGAATCCACTGGTGCCTCGCCCCTCCGCGTACGCCGACAGGAGAACTCGGCTCGGACGGCCATCCCGTGAAAGGTGGCTTCCTTCCACCCATTCCCCTGCCCCGCCGCATGTGGGCGGGAGGCGAGATCGAGTTCATCGACGAGCTTCGAATCGGCGACGTTACCGAGCGGCGCTCGACCATCTCCGGACTTCGCGCAACCGAGGGACGATCGGGACTTTTGTGCTTTGTGACCGTAATGCATGAGATCTCGACGGAACGCGGGATCGCCATCCGTGAGCGGCAGGACATTGTCTACCGCGAGGCCGTACGGGCGATTTCCCCGCAATCCGCTGCCGCGCCGTTGGAGGAGAAACAAGAGAATTATTCCTCTGACTTGACGTGGTCGGTCGATGCATCTCCGACGCTCCTGTTTCGCTATTCCGCACTCACGTTCAACAGCCATCGCATCCACTATGATTTCCCTTATGCGACGGAGGTCGAAGGTTATCCAGGCCTCGTCGTGCATGGACCCTTACAAGCAACTTTCCTCCTGAATCTCGCCGCAACTCTCTATGGCAGAACGCCCAAACGGTTCAGCTATCGCGGCGTCGGCCCTGTTCATTCAGGAGAACCGATTCGTCTTGCGGCCCTGCGCAAAGCCGACAGCGCGGTGGAATGTTGGAGTACGACGGATCGAGGCACGATCGGCATGAAGGCGGAAGCGGAATGGTGATTACTGATTTTCATCCGCCTGTCGCGCCGCTATTCGTGCCGGGTGATCGTCCGGATCGCTTTGCCAAAGCGGCTCAAAGCGGGTCCGATGCCGTGATCTTGGATCTCGAAGACGCCGTCGCGCCGGAAAACAAGGACGACGCCAGGTCGAATGTTGCTCGCCACACCTTGCGGGATATTCCGGTAATCGTGCGCATCAACGGTCCGACTACGGACTGGTTCAAGATCGATCTTGCGGCGCTTTCTTCCATTTCCCTCGCTGCCGTTATGCTTCCGAAGACGGAATCGGCAGCGGATCTAATTGCCGTGCAGACCGCCCTTGGTCGAGCCGTTCCAGTCATCCCTCTCATCGAGTCGGCGCGTGGACTCATCAATTTGTCCGAGATCCTCAGCGGACAAGGCGCCAACGTCCTCGCGTTCGGCTCTCTGGATTTCGCGCTCGACGTCGGATGCATCCCCACTTGGGACAATCTGATCACGGCACGAAGTGAGCTCGTCCTTCGTTCGCGCGCGTACGGGTTATCCGCACCGATAGATGGTGTGACACCGTCCATCGACGACACCGGTTTAATCGAAATGGAAGCGAGGCGTGTGTCGGGCCTTGGTTTCGGAGGCAAGCTCGCCATCCATCCGCGGCAGATCCCGCACATCCGGACAGCATTCGCCCCAAGCGACGATCAGATCGCGTGGGCGGAGCGCGTGCTCGCGTGCGAGCGGGGCGGCGTGGCGAAAGTCGACGGCATGATGGTTGATCGCCCAGTTCTCTTGAAAGCTCGCCAAATTTTATCGTCCAGAAGGCCAAGCGGCACATCGGTGATTCCTAGGCAGTTCCAAAAGGAGTAGATCGGTGTCGAGGGTATCGCCTATGTCCGACCTTAGCACCCTGTCCCGGATCGAAGACATCGTGGGGCGGGACAATTGCCTGTCTGCCGAGAGCGATATGGCGTCCTACACGACCGACTGGCGCAATCTCTACAAAAGCCTGCCCTTGGCGGTCGTACGTCCGGTCTCGACGCTCGACGTTTCTCGCATCGTCGCACTTTGTCGCGAAGCCCGCATTCCCATTGTCCCGCAAGGCGGAAACACCGGACTCGTCGGCGGATCGGCCGTTCCGGGAGAACGTCGTCAGATCATCCTGAATCTTTCGCGCATGAACCGCATCCGCGCGGTCGACCCGGATGATTTCGCGATCACTGTGGAGGCAGGGTGCATTCTGCACGACATCCAGCAGGCTGCTCTGCACGTCGACCGCCTGTTTCCCTTAAGCCTGGGAGCGGAAGGGAGTTGCACGATCGGTGGAAATCTTGCGACCAATGCCGGCGGATTGAATGTCCTGCGCTACGGCATGGTTCGCGATCTGACCCTCGGCCTCGAGGTCGTCCTCCCCGACGGCGAGGTCCTCGACCTCATGGGTAGCCTCAGAAAAGACAACACCGGATTCGATCTAAAAGGTCTTTATGTCGGCAGCGAAGGCTGCCTCGGAATCATCACCGCCGCGTGTCTCAAGCTATTTCCCAAACCTCGGCAACGCGAGACCTGTTTCCTCGCAATTGAGGGCTTGGATCGGGCGACAGATTTGCTCGGTCTGTTCCGAGATCAGACGGCAGACCTTCTGTCCGCGTTTGAGATCATTCCTCGCACTGGCCTCGACCTTGCCGTCAAGCATGTTCCCGGAACACGACCTGCCCTGTCGACCTCCAGTGAGTTCTACCTGCTCATCGAGCTCACATCGAGCCGTGATGAGCCGGGGCAGCTTCGTGCAATGCTCGAAGCGCTTCTGGAGGACGCTCTGACGCGGGAACTCGTCCTTGACGGAACGATCGCGCAGAACGACCAACAGCGTGAATCGCTGTGGCGAACGCGGGAAGCAATCGTCGAGGCGCAAGCTTTGGAGGGACCGCAGCTTAAACACGACGTCGCCGTGCCCATATCGCGAGTGGCAGAGTTCATCGCCTCTGCCGAAAGGGCGGTCGAAGCCATTCTTCCAGGCATTCTCGTCGTGCCCTTCGGCCATTTTGGAGACGGCAACATCCACTTCAATCTGAGTCCGGCGCGAAACCGTACGGCGGCGACTTTCAGGGACAAGTCTTCTGCCCTGAGCGAAGCTGTCTACGACATGGCGGTGTCAATGGGCGGAACGATCAGCGCCGAACATGGAATAGGTCTTCTCAAGAAGAAAGAGCTCGCGGCTTACCGACCGGCCCAGGTCGCCGCTATGAAAATCTTGAAGCAGGCGTTGGACCCCGGCAACATCCTCAATCCCGGCAAGATCTTCGACTGAAGCACACTGGCACCGAGCATGGCTCCACTCACGCTTCTCTTATTGGTATGTCAGGAAAGCCATCTCGCTTCCGCCGTTTCGGGGCAATGGTCCGGGGTGCGGATAGCCGCGAAGAGCCCAGCGAATGCCTTCACCGACAGCGATGACTACTCCACGCCGTGAGGTTTGGCCTCAAACGACAACAGAAGCTGTAACGCACCTCTTCGAGGTTTCAAGTCGATTGACTCTTCTGCCTGAAGAGAACAAAATAAGAACAATCATTGAGGCAAATCTGATTGGGCAAGGTGCATGCGTGCCGGGCGAAAAAGTATTTTTGCCGCGTTACGGCGGGAAGTTGAGGCTCTGGAGGGGAGTTTAGGCCATCGGGGAGTGTTGAAATTCGATGTCCCGGCATTGGACGACCGGCTTCCTGGCGGCGGTTTAGCTCTCGGAACTTTGCATGAGATCACGGAAGGTGGGCCGGCCGCGGAGTTCTCAGGAGCTGCAACGCTTTTTACAGCCGGCATCGTAAGTCGTCTGAAGGGACCTGTTTTGTGGTGCCTCAGCCGACGGGATCTGTTCGCCCCCGGACTGATGAATGCGGGCCTGCATCCGGATTTGGTGATCTATGCGGAGACGTTTCGCGAGCGCGACGTTTTGGTCGCGATGGAAGAAGGTCTTCGGGAAAAAAGTCTGGCCGCGGTCATTGGGGAGGTCACAGGACTCGGACTGACCGCCTCGCGCCGTCTCCAATTGGCGGCAGAGACATCGGGCGTGCCGGTTTTTGCGCTCCGTCGCTGGTGGAACGTTCGCGAAAGAGAATTGACCACGCTGCCAAACGCCGCCGTCACGCGCTGGCGCATCTCGCCTGTCGTGTCTCAGACGCTGCCTGTGCCCGGCCTCGGCCGTGGCCGCTGGCAGGTCGAGCTTCTGCGCTGCCGGGGCGGTGAACCTCATTCCTGGATTGTGGAGGCCTGTGATGAGAAGGGTCGTCTCGCTCTACTTACCCACATGGCCGACCGACAGGATCAGACGGCAGAACGACGCGCTCTCGCCGGATGAGCCGTTGGTGACGGTTGTAACCGAAGGATCGCGGCGTCTCATCGGCGCGGTCGATCGCAATGCGCATGCGCTGGGCCTTCGTATCGGTCAAACGGTGGCGCACGCATCAGCGATGGTGCCCGATCTTCGCAACGTTCAAGCAACCCCAGAGAAGGACGAARCGGCTTTGAACGCTCTAGCCCGTTGGTGCATTGGCTATTCGCCGCTCGTCGCACTCTGTCCACCGGATGGAATCTGGATCGATATCGCCGGTGCGTCCCATCTATTTAGTGGCGAGCAACCCCTCGTCGCCGATCTTCTCCACCGGCTCAATCGACAGGGCATCAACGCCATGGCGAGCGTTGCCGATACGCCGGGTGTTGCTTGGGCGATGGCGCGTTATGGACATCAGAGTATCGTGCCGCCGGGTCGAACGAAGGAGGTCGTTGAAGAATTACCTGTCGCAGGCTTGCGCTTGCCCGCGGAGACCGTTGAGAGCCTGAACTTGTTGGGAATCGACCGTATCGGTCAGCTTGCCCGCATGCCGCGCGCTCCCATGACGCGTCGTTTCGGCAAAGAAGTCGTTCTGCGTCTGGACCAGCTTCATGGTCATGTCTTCGAACCGCTCAATCCGTTGATGCCGAAAGAGACGCCATCCCGACGTCTCATTTTGTCTGAGCCTATCGGGCGTCTGGACGACATGAAGGAGGTGCTGAACCAATTGACCGTTGCCCTCTGCCAGGATTTGGCCCAGCAAGATCTTGGCGTACGGCGCCTCGATCTTTTTTTCGAGCGCATCGATCGTCACAGCGTCGCTTTGCGGATCGGAACTGCGCGTGCGACGCGAGAGGCGCTCCATCTCGCCAAACTCTTCGAAGAACGCCTTCAAACCATCGATCCAGGTTTCGGCATCGAGGCCGCCGTGCTCGTGGCCAGCAAGGTCGAGCCTTTGAACGCCCATCAAGTGGAAGTCCAGGATCTCAAGAATGCAAGCAGAGCTGTCGATCTGAGCCGCCTTGTCGACCGATTGGGAGCAAGACTGGGAGCCGACAGAGTCTATCGATTGCTGCCAGTCGAGAGCCACGTTCCTGAACGCTCGGTCAAACGCGTAGCGGCGCTTTCACCTCCGGCCGATCGGAGTTGGCCCGAGAATAATCCGCGCCCGACCCGGCTTCTCGAACATCCTGAACCCGTCACAGCGACCGCTTTGCTGCCTGATCATCCACCAGCCTTCTTCATTTGGCGGCGCGTACGCCATCGCGTGATCAAGGCGGATGGTCCGGAACGTATCACCGGTGAATGGTGGTGCGGTGCTGAAAATAACTTCGGTCTTCGCGATTATTACCGCATTGAGGATGAAGCAGGTGCCCGTTTCTGGATTTTTCGCGATGCGCCAGCCGATCAATCCGCGCGGTGGTGGCTGCATGGCGTTTTCCCATGATCTACGCTGAGAGATACGCCGAACTTCAGGTTACGACGCATTACTCATTCCTGCGCGGCGCATCGAGTCCCCACGAATTATTCAATCAAGCGAAGCTTTTGKGACTCGATGCGCTTGGGATCGTGGACCGCAACTCGCTTGCCGGAATTGTGAAGGCCCACGAAGCCGCCAAGGAAACAGGCATCCGACTCGTGGTGGGGTGCAGGCTCGATCTGGCGGACGGAACGTCGCTGCTGGTCTACCCAAAGGATCGCGCAGCCTATTCCCGCCTCTGTCGATTGCTCAGCCTCGGCAAGAGCCGCGCGGGCAAGGGCAAATGCATGCTGATGTGGGAGGATGTGGCAGCCTGGAACGAAGGCATGATCGCCATCCTTCTTGGCGATGAAGTCAACGAGCGACTGGACACCGATCTTCGTCGCTTGAGAAAAACCTTCAACGATCGCGCCTATATGGCGCTGATCCGCCGATTTGGTCCGGGCGAGCACATGCGTCTATGGGAGATCGAACAGGCCGCTCAATGGGCGCACGTACCGACGGTAGCGCTAGGTGATATCCTCTATCACCATCCCGAGCGTCGACCGCTGCAAGACGTGGTATCTTGCATCCGTCAGAAATGCACCATCGATGCAGCCGGATTTCGCCTTGAACGCCATGCGGATCRCTTTCTCAAGGAAGCAGACGAGATGGTCCGGCTTTTCGAACGCCACCCTGAAGCCGTGGCGCGAACGATTGAGATCGTGCGGCGTTGTACATTTTCCCTCGATGAGCTCAGCTACCAATATCCGACGGAAACGGACGGCAACGAGACTGCGCAACGAAAACTCGAGCGACTGACCTGGGAAGGTATTGCACGACGATTCCCCGAAGGTGTGCCGGAGCAGGTTTCAACGCAGCTCCGGCATGAGCTGCAGTTGATCGATAGTTTGGGCTATGCCCCATACTTTCTGACCGTCAATGCCATCGTTGATTTTGCCCGATCTAAGAAAATTCTTTGCCAAGGTCGGGGTTCTGCGGCCAACTCTGCTGTCTGCTACGCTCTTTACATCACATCCATCGACCCTGTGAAAACGGATCTTCTGTTTGAACGTTTCATTTCCSAGGAKCGCRAYGAGCCGCCGGATATCGACGTCGATTTCGAGCATGACAAGCGCGAAGAGGTCATTCAGTGGATCTATGAAACCTACGGACGCAATCATGCCGCCCTGACGGCTGTCGTCAGCTGTTATCGGGCCCGCGGCGCCGTGCGGGAGGTGGGCAAGGTTCTGGGTGTGCCGGAGGATGTGACGGGCGCCTTGTCCGGCCTCGTCTGGGGTTGGAGTGACAAAGGCGTCAGTGAGAAGGAGGCCAATGAACTCAACCTCAATCTTAATGATCCGCGTTTGCGACTTACCATGACGTTGGCGAGCCAATTGATCGGCGCGCCACGTCATCTGTCGCAGCATCCCGGCGGATTCGTGCTGACGCAGGATCGACTTGACGATCTGGTCCCCATCGAGCCTGCCGCCATGGAAGATCGACAGGTCATCGAATGGGACAAGAACGATATTGAAACGCTTAAATTCATGAAAGTAGATGTGCTCGGTCTCGGCATGCTCGGCTGCATGCGCCGCGCCTTCGAGCTGATGCGCGAATACAAAGGCGTCGATCACGATCTCGCCAGCGTCCAGAAGGAAGACAGCAGCGCGACTTTTGAGATGATCCAGCGAGCCGACACGGTCGGTGTTTTTCAAATCGAGAGCCGAGCGCAAATGTCCATGCTGCCGCGCCTGAAACCCAAGTGCTTTTACGATCTCGTCATCGAAGTCGCCATCGTTCGCCCCGGACCAATTCAAGGCGACATGGTGCATCCCTATATTCGCCGCCGGGAAGGTCGGGAGCCGGTAAGCTACCCGACGCCGGAACTGGAAAAAGTTTTAGGCAAGACGCTCGGCGTGCCGCTGTTTCAGGAACAGGCGATGCGAGTGGCCATCGAATGCGCAGGTTTCACGCCTTCGGAGGCTGATCTTTTGCGGCGCGCCATGGCGACCTTCAAAGCCAAGGGCGACGTATCGGCGTTCCAAACCAAGCTGATCGAAGGCATGATCGAGCGCGGGTACCAACGCGACTTTGCCGAACGTATCTTCAAGCAGCTCGAAGGGTTTGGTTCGTATGGTTTTCCCGAGAGCCATGCAGCTTCCTTCGCAATCATCGCCTATGCGTCCTCGTGGGTGAAATGCCATTACCCGGATGTGTTCTGCTGCGCTATCTTGAACGCGCAGCCGATGGGCTTCTATGCGCCCGCGCAGCTCGTTCGCGATGCCCGGCAACATGGCGTCGAGGTCAGGCCGGTCGATGTCAATCATTCACAATGGGACTCGACCCTTGAAAGAAACGGCGAAGGTTATGCCGTGCGCCTCGGGCTTCGCTTGGTGCGAGGGCTTGGAGAAAGAGACGACTCGATCGCGAAGGCCCGCAGCGGAAGACCATTTGCCTCGATCGAAGACATGTGGCGACGGAGCAAGCTGTCCTTGTCGGATCTTGAGCGGTTGGCTGAAGCCGATGCGTTCGGATCGATCGGCCTCAACAGACGCGACGCGCTATGGCACATCAAAGGTTTGGGCAATAGACCGCTGGAGCTCTTTGCAGCTGCAGACGATCACGAAAAGCGTCTTCGGCCGGAGATCATCGAGCCTGATGTCGCGCTAATTCCCATGACGCAAGGTCGCGAAGTGGTGGAAGATTATCGCTCCAAAGGCCTGACGCTTCGCCGTCATCCGGTAGCGTTCCTCAGGCACGATCTCGCGACGAGACGTATCTCCGCGTGCGAGGTTCTAAAGAATGCCCGCAACGGCGAGCGTATCACGGTGGGCGGGATCATTCTCGTGCGCCAGAGACCCGATTCGGCCAGCGGCGTTATTTTCATCACGATCGAGGATGAAACCGATATCGCCAACCTCATCGTCCGGCCGCCACTTTTTGAGAGGCTACGCCGACCGATCATGTCAGCCAGCATGATCGCCTGCAGAGGTCTTGTGCAACGCCAGGGCAGCGTTATTCATGTGGTGGCGGAGCACATGATCGACCTCTCGGAATTTCTCAAGAGCGTCGGCACGCGTCACGATCCCGCCCAACAAGAACTCGGTCTTGATGAAACAGACGCCTCTCACCAGGGCTCCGTCTCACGGGATCTGTCTGAACCGGCATCCATCCGAATTAAGACACGGGATTTTCGATGAAGAACCCACCGCGCCGCACTTTTGCGAAGTGCATCTCAAGCAATCGGCCATCTCTCAAGGCTCCATTGCTTCAGGTTCCATCGTGAAGGACCAAAACCGGTTGACGATCGCACGCTGATTGGCAAGACACCGGTAAAGCCGGATCTCGACGATCAAGTCCCAAGACGGGTCGCAAGCACGAACGAGCGTTCCCTCTGCCAGTTCAGTCGCAATCAGGCTCTGTGGGATCCAGGCCAGTCCCCATCCAGCCATAGCCATGGCTTTCAACCCAGYCGACATGGTGTTCTCGTGCACTGTGAGTCTGTTGAGCGCCCTCTCCTCAAACAGATTGGCGAGACCAATTCCGAAGAACGAGTTGGGCGAGTAACCGAGATACCGGACCGCCTGCTTGCTCGATCCGACGACGTGGAGGGGCTGGCCGCTCGGATCGGGGGCAGACACGGGGATGACCCTCTCCTCTCCAAGGAGCCTTGCTTCGAAACGGGAAGGATCAAGCAAAAAAGGCACGGCTGGATGGGCGTATGTGAGCAGAAAATCGCATTCGCCCTCCGTCAGAGAGCCCACATTCGCCTCCATACTTCCCCTGTCGGCGCATAACCGCGATTGCAACGCACCGAAACGGGTTTCCGCCTGACGGAGCCAGTGCGGGAAAAAGGTCAAGGACAGCGTGTGGAGGGCCGTAAAGGTGATCGTTCTGGCATGTGGGCCGCCCTGATGGCGAAACTCGCTCCTGGCTTGATGGAGAAGGCGCAGGGCTTCTTGCGCCGTCGGGAGAAAGCTCTGCCCCGCCGGTGAAAGCCGAGGCGGATAGCTCGCCCGATCGATCAAGGCAACGCCGAGCCAGGCTTCGAGTCGCCTGATGCGGCGGCTGAATGCTGATTGCGTGACGTGCCGCATTTCGGCCGACCGCGTGAAGCTGAAGGTATTACCGAGCGCGATAAAATCTTCGAGCCATTTGATTTCCATGTATCATTCCCCGGGGCGTCCCGCCCGCATCGCCACGGGTCGCCATGAGTCGCCATGACAAGCAGATCGTGCCGTCATGAAACGTGCCTGTCGAGACCCGCACCGCCGATTGCATTCTCGGAATGACGATTGCCACACTCGGACTTAGACAGGCCTAGCCCCGATCCATAGCATCCCCCTGCTTGTTAATGCGTCCTGCCCCAGCGGGCATTTCTCGAGTGGGATCCAATGATCACGGTTGAGCCCTCCGACGACGACAGCCTCCTCGAGATCCGAGACCTTTCCGTTTCCTTTGGTACGGGAGAGAACGAGACCGTTGCGGTCGACCAGGTCTCCCTGCGGGTCGCATCGGGCGAAACCGTCGCCATCGTCGGAGAATCCGGGTCCGGCAAGTCTGTAACAGCGCTCAGTATTCTTGGTCTCACACATCTCGGAGGGGGGCGGCCGCGAGAAGGTCAAATCCTCTTTCGGCGCGGGAACGGCGACCAGATCGACCTCGCGACCCTCAATCGAGATGATATCCGCGAGATCAGGGGTTCTGAAATCGCGATGATATTTCAGGAGCCCATGACGTCGCTCAACCCGGTCTTTCCCGTGGGCGACCAGATATCGGAGGCAATTGCGCTTCACAGAAAACTCCCCAAACGAGAGGCTCGTGCGGAGGCGAGACGTCTTCTGGAGCTTGTGCGCATCCCTGACGCTGAGCAGGTGCTGGATCGCTATCCACACCAGATATCCGGAGGCATGCGCCAGCGCGTGATGATAGCGATGGCCTTGTCCTGCCGCCCTCGCCTGCTGATCGCGGATGAACCCACAACGGCGCTCGACGTCACCATCCAGGCGCAGATCCTGGGGCTGATCAGGGAGATGCAGGCGGAGCTCGGCATGGCGGTCATCTTCATCACGCACGATATGGGTGTCGTTGCCGAAATGGCCGACCGCGTCGTCGTCATGCGCAATGGCCGCAAGGTCGAGGAAAACGACGTCTACAACCTCTTCGCGCACCCGCACCATCCCTATACAAAGGCATTGCTAGCGGCGGTACCGGCTCTCGGCAGCATGCGCGGCAAGGATCATCCGGCCCGTTTTTCGCATCTCGAAACGGGCCGAATTCAGGACGACGCTGCGCCGCCGTCAAAAGCTGCGGAGCGCGAGCAGCTCACAGGCGATCCCGTGCTGAAGGTCGAAGGCCTCGTCAAGAATTTCGACTTGCCATCCGGATTGCTGCGCAAGGTGAAACGGCGTGTCTATGCCGTGGAGCATGTCAGCTTCGACATCATGGCGGGCGAGACGCTCGCTCTCGTTGGCGAATCCGGATGTGGAAAATCGACGACGGGACGGACGATTTTGAATCTGGTGAAGCCGGATGCCGGTGAGGTCTGGCTGGAGGGAAACCAGATCGCTGGATTGCCCCGGCACGAAATGCGACCGCTCCGGCAGCAATGCCAGATGGTGTTCCAGGATCCCTTCGCATCTCTCGATCCCCGCATGACCGTCGGATTCTCCATCGCCGAGCCGCTGCTGGTCCATCGCCTTGCCGATGGCAATGATAGGAACGAGAGGGTCTCCGAACTTCTACGACTGGTCGGATTGTCGCCAGACCATGCAAAGCGGTATCCGCACGAGTTTTCAGGCGGGCAGCGTCAGCGCATTTGCATTGCACGCGCCCTCGCCACGAATCCCAAACTGATCGTCGCCGACGAAGCTGTTTCGGCTCTCGACGTCTCGATCAGGGCCCAGGTCATCAACCTGTTCATGGAGCTTCAGGAGAAACTCGGAATCTCCTATCTCTTCATCTCCCATGACATGGCCGTCGTCGAACGGATCAGCCATCGCGTGGCAGTGATGTATCTCGGCCAGATCGTCGAGATTGGCAGCCGTCGCGCCGTCTTCGAAAATCCTCAGCATCCATACACCCGATCGCTCATGGAGGCCGTCCCAATCGCCGACCCTCGCGCGAGGCGCGGGATGCGCATGCTGACGACAAGAGAAATTCCAAGTCCCATTCGTGCGGTCGACGATGCTCCCGTGCGGGCTGTTCTGCGAGAAGTCGGCCCAGGTCATTTCGTTGCGGATCACGCCGCGGCATGAACCGTCACAAATGCTTTGAAATCGAAAACCAAGACCCGGTTGCCGGGCGAACCAACCAAGGGAAATCCTCATGACTATTCAAATCACCCCACACTGGACTCGCCTCGCGGTCGCCTCTCTCCTCACGGTCGCGGGCGTCACGACGGCTTGTGCAGAACCGGTTACGATCGGTATTTCATTGGACTTCACGACGCTCGACCCGCACGAATCGAGCGATAACCTTTCGTTCTCGGCCCAGCGCATGATCATGCCGGGCCTCTTCGGCTTCGACGAGACCATGAAGGTGATTCCGGTGCTTGCTGAAGGCTACACGGTCAGCGGAGATGCCAAGGAATTCACCATCAAACTACGCAAGGGAGTTCTGTTTCACGATGGAACGACGTTCAATGCGCAAGCCGTGAAGGCTACATTCGATCGCGTCAGCAACCCGGAGAACAAGCACAAGCGGTATACGCTGTTCGCCAACATCGCGAGCACGGAAGTCGTCGATGACAACACCGTGCGCATTAAGCTCAAGGAACCCTTCTCATCCATGATCAACGTCCTGGCCCATCCGTCAGCCGCGATCATGAGCCCGGCTGCGATCGCCAAGTATGGCAAAGATTTCGGCAGCAATCCGGTCGGCGCCGGCCCATTCAAGTTTGTCGAGTGGCGGCGGAGCAATCAGCTGACGCTGACGCGCAATGAGACCTATTATAAGCCAGGCTTGCCGAAGATCGATGGGGTGGTCCTCAAGCCGACGCCTGAGAATAATACTCGCGTCGCCTCACTCCTGTCGGGCGGTGCGCATTTTATCTACCCGATGGCTCCGGAACAAATGGAATCCATCAAGGGCCGTGAAGGAGTCGAGGCGGTCGCACGCTCGAGTTCTCTTGTGCGCTACCTGGCACTCAACACGCAGAAGAAGCCGTTTGACGATGTCAGGGTCCGTCAGGCCGTCAACTTCGCCATCAACAAGAAAGCCTTCGCGAAAATCGTCTTCAGCGGCTATGCACAACCCCTTCAATCCGTCATGACCAAGAGCGTAGAGTTCTTCGAGGACCAGGGCGAGTGGCCTTACGATCCCGCCAAGGCGAAAGCCCTCCTCGCCGAAGCTGGCTATCCGAACGGGTTCGAGACGGAACTGTGGGGAGCGAATACGTCGACCACCATTCGCGCCATGGAGTTTGCGCAGCAGCAACTGGGACAGGTCGGCATCAAGGTGAAAGCCATCCCGATGGAGACCAGCCAGCGCGTCGACAAGACCCAGAACGTATCGCCAGCGACCAGCGAAATGCGCATGCACCTCAGTTCTTGGTCGCCATCGACCGGAGAAGGCGATTGGGCACTGCGCCCACTCCTTGCCACCGCCTCACAGCCGCCGAAGGCCAACAATATCGGGTTCTACTCGAACGCAAGGGTCGACGCACTGCTCCAGGAGGGCCTTGCCGTTTCGGAGCAGGGAAAACGGCAGAAGATCTACGGCGAGATCCAACGGATCGTCTGGCCCGAAGCTCCGTGGGGCTATCTCGGTGCCGAAGACAATCTGTGGGCGCAAAGCAAGCGGCTCAAGGGTGTCTATATTCTGCCCGACAACACGCTCGTCGTTTCTGACGAGGCAACTCTGAATTGACGGGAACTTTTGCCGTGCTCCCGGCCGATATTCCATCGACCGGGAGCACGCTTCGCCGCTGAACCCGCGATCGGTAGCTCCGCATGTTTGATTTCATCACGAGACGTCTGATCGGTCTGTTCGTGACCCTGGCGATCGTTTCCGTGTTCGTCTTTCTTTTCCTGCATCTCCTGCCAGGTGACCCCGCAAGGGTTATTGCGGGACCGGACGCCGACGACATCCAGGTCGCGATGATCAGGGAAAGGCTGGGACTGCATCTCCCGCTGATGGAGCAGTATTGGCGCTTCATCAGCCAGGCGGTGGTGGGCGAATGGGGAACATCTCTCAGAACGGGACGGCCCGTCATCGAAGAGATCGGAGTGCGGTTCATCCCCACCTTGCTTCTCACTCTGTCGGCGATGGGATGGGCGGTCATGTTCGGATTGCCGATCGGGATATTCGCGGCGACACGACGCGGGCGGCTGTCCGATCAGTTCGTGATGGTATTGGCCGTCACAGGAATCTCTCTTCCGGCTTTTGCACTCGGTCTGGTTCTGATCCAGTTTTTTGCCGTTGAACTCGGTTGGCTTCCCTCCGACGGATACGGCGACTGGCGGACCTTCGTTCTTCCTTCGCTGACGCTCGGCGCCGCAGTCGCTGCCATCATTGCACGGTTCACACGCTCCTCATTCGTCGAAGTGATGAACGAAGATTATCTCAGAACGGCGTATGCCAAGGGACTTTCCGAGCGGACGATTATCTGGAAGCACGCCCTTCGCAACGCCCTCATACCCGTCGTGACGATGGTAGGACTTCAGTTCGGCTTCCTGCTCGGGGGCGCGATTGTTGTCGAAAAGGTTTTCTCCTGGCCTGGTCTCGGGCGCCTTTTGATCGACGCCGTCGAGATGCGGGACTATCCGGTCATTCAGGCGGAAATTCTCCTCTTCTCCCTCGAGTTCATCGTGATCAACGTAATCGTCGACGTTCTTTACGCGGTCATCAATCCGACAATTCGCTACAGGTAGGATCGATGACAGAAGCAACCCAAGCAACCCGCAACGTCCAACGGCAAGACCGGATCAGGACGCCTTTCTTCGAGGTCTGGCGCCGCCTGCGTCGACAGAAGACGGCGGTCGTGGCCGGCATAGTGGTGATACTTCTTATTCTCGTCGCCCTTCTCGCTCCGCTCCTGGCGCCCTATGATCCGGCTTTCACGGACTACGACAATGTGCTCTCTCCTCCGACGGCTCTGCATCTTGCCGGCACCGACGAATTCGGCCGCGATATTCTCAGCCGTGTGATCTGGGGCGCGCGAATCTCGCTGGAGATCGGTTTCACCGCCGTCGCCGTCGGCTGCTTCTTCGGCGTTCTGCTGGGCGTCATGGCCGGTTACTATGGCGGGTGGGCCGACACTTTGACGATGCGGCTGTGCGACGTTCTCTTCGCCTTTCCGGGCATACTCCTCGCCATTGCCATCGTCGCCATTCTCGGCCCCGGAATCGAGAACGTCATCATTGCGGTCTCAATCTTCTCGATTCCGACATTTGCCCGCCTGGTGAGAGGAAGTACTCTCGCATTGAAGAATGCAACGTATATCGAAGCCGCATTGAGCATCGGCGCATCGGATATCTCGATCATGCTTCGCCACATCCTGCCTGGGACCGTGGCCAACGTGCTCGTCTATCTCACCATGCGAATCGGCACCTCGATCATTACCGCATCGAGCCTAAGCTTCATCGGGCTCGGAGCGTCGATCGAGTCGCCCGAATGGGGAGCAATGCTGAGTCGGGCCCGCGACTATCTCGCCGTCGCTCCCCACTATGTGATCGTTCCAAGCGTCGCCATTTTCATCACCGTTCTCGCCTTCAACGTGCTCGGAGATGGATTGCGCGACGCCATCGACCCCAAGCTCGACCGGCGACAGGGGTAAGGCCGCCCCATTGAGCGCCGGGCACTCCGGCGAATTCCAAACTCAGGAGACGAATTCATGCGTATCTTCATTTCGGCCGACATCGAGGGTGTTGCAGGTGTCGTGAACGGGGAACAAGGACGTCCCGGCAACCCAGAATACGAGCGAGCCCGCCGGCTCATGACCGCCGAGGTCAACGCCGCCATCGCCGGTGCCTTCGACGGCGGAGCGAGCGAGGTCCTTGTAAACGATTCCCACGGCCAGATGCGGAATATCCTTCCCGACGAACTGGATCATCGCGCCCGCTTGATCTCTGGGCGACCGAAGCCGCTTTTCATGATCCAGGGCCTCGCCGCAGATTGTGCCGGCGCCATTTTGCTGGGTTACCACGCCTGTGCTGGCGCCGAGAGGGGTGTCCTGGCCCACACGATAAACGGATTCGCCTTCGCTCGAACCATCGTGAACGGAAAACCAATCGGTGAGGCGGGGCTGAACGGAGC
>NZ_JBFUKD010000025.1:0-17084 GCF_056401005.1 Microvirga sp. P4_G7
CAGCGAAACGAGACCGCTCGTGACGGCAAAGAGGTTTTTCACCCTGTGGGTCAACTCGCGGTTCAGAAGTTGTTGGGCTTCCTTGGCGGCGCGGCTTTCGGTGGCATCCGCGGAAATGCCCGATACGCGAACCGCGCGGCGGGCCGCGCCTTCGCCTTCGAACGATACGTGGCCCGTCGCACGGACCCAGCGAAACGTACCGTCGGGTAGAATGATGCGATACTCGCCGTCGTAGCGCCTCGGGGACGCCGGATCGAGRCACGCGTCGATTGCCGCTCGCGCGCGCTCGCGATCATCCGGGTGGACGAGTGAAAAAGCGCTCTCGAACTCCATGCTGCGGAGATCGTCGGGTGGCAGACCCGCCAGAAGGCAGGCCTGCTCATCCCAGCTGACGATGCCCTGGTCCAGGTCGATGGTCCACGTGCCGACGCCGGCCGATTCCAGCGCGAGGCGATGCTGCTCATCGACAAGGCGACGGAGATCCTCGGCGCCTTTTTTGGCGTCTATGTCGGTGGAAGTGCCGACCCATCGGACGATGCGTCCGGACGCATCGCGGTCGGGCAGTGCCCGGCTCAGGAACCAGGCGTAGAAGCCGTCTGCGCCCCGGATTCGATGTTCCGCCTCGAAAAGCGTTCCGGTAGTCAGCGCCTGGCGCCATCGTTCCAGAACATGCGGCCGGTCATCCGAATGGAGGGCCTCGAGCCAGGCGTCCCCTAATGATGAGCTCTGGGTGAGACCGGTAAATTCATGCCACCTGAGATTGAAATAATCGTGTGATCCATCAGCCGTGCAAGTCCAGACGATTTGCGGAAGACAATCCGCAAGAGGAGAAAACCGCTCGTCATGTTCTCTGATTTGCACAGCAACCTCAGGGTCTTGCCGAAGGCTGCCGGGAGAGGGGGCGGTCAGGCCGCTGGAGCGCCTCGGGACGAAACCTTAACCTGTGGCGTCGCTCAGTCAAACGATGGTTCTTTCGAGGCAGGCGCGGTATTGAGGCCGGGGCCCCCTGGCAGTTCCGGCTCAAAGCGCATAGATGCGGGGGCCAGACCTTCCCGTTGCCAAAGAATAAGCGATCTCACACGCCGATGAATGATATGAGCCCGAACCCGGGATTGCCGGAGGCCCAGGAGGTCTCTCGGCAGTCGCGTCACCAGGCGCGGCGCCGCCGATTTGCGTGGATCGGGACCATCGCGAGCATCCTCATTTTCGCCATTTCCGTCATCGTGCTGTGGCACATCATTTCGGAGATGGACGCGGCCGAGCTTCGGGCGGCTTTCACGGCGGCTAGCCCACGTCAGATCGGTCTGGCCGTTCTGCTGACAGCTCTCAGCTACAGTCTTTTGACCTGTTACGACGCTTTGGCGTTGCGACAACTGAAACTGAACGTGCCCTATCGCACCACGGCGCTGGCCTCGTTCACGAGTTATGCCGTCAGCTTCACCCTCGGATTTCCACTCCTGACGGCCGGCACGGTCCGCTACTGGATTTACGGCTCGAAGGGCGTCGGCCCCGGCCGGATCGCCAGCCTGACGGTAATCGCCGGCATCACGTTCTGGCTGGGCATGGCGCTTGTCTTGTCGTGGAGCATGATCGGCAGCGCCCTTGAGGTGGCGAGCCTCGTCTACACCAATGTGCGCCTCAATCAGCTCATCGGTGTCGCGGCAGGCGGGTTGGTTGCGGCCTATCTGATCTGGGTTTCCATCAAGCACCGCATCGTGCGGATCCAGGGCTGGCGGCTGGAATTGCCAGGCTTGCGCCTTTCGGTCGCCCAGGTTCTGATCGGCGCGGGCGATGTCTGCGCAGGGGCCGGCGTTCTCTTCGTCCTCCTCCCCGGGGGCCACAATCTGAGCTTCGAGACGTTCCTGGCGGTCTATATTTTCGCGGTCATGTTGGGTGTCGCGAGCCATTCGCCCGGGGGACTCGGGGTGTTCGACGCCACGATCCTTCTGGCGTTGTCGCAATACCCACGCGAACCGGTGCTCGGCGCGGTTCTGTTGTACCGTCTGTGCTACTACCTCGTCCCATTCGTCCTCGCGCTCGCCCTTCTCGGGGCTTACGAGATCCTCAATCGGCTTCGCTCGGCGCAGAAATCCCTTGAAGGGGACGACATCGATCCTTCATGCTCTTGAATTAAATAAGGGATTCGCCCCATCCACGGGTGAGAGAACTCAGTGAGCGAGCCGCCCCGGATGCCAGCCTCCTTCGAGACCAAGTCCGACCGGTCGGTCGCATTGAAGGCCACCACACGCGGAGCCGTCGTCGCCATCATCTTGGTCGCTGCAGCGGCGTTCTGGCGCCCGGGCGAAGCGGCTCCCGCTGTTCTCGCCGCATTGATCGCCGTTGCCGCAAGCCTCGGCCTGGAAAGCCGGCTGGGACGGAAACGGGGGCACGCGGCAAATGGAGTGAACGACGGTTTGAGCCATCTCGGCGTCGCCGATACCCTGCTCGCGCATATTCCCGATCCGGTCATCCTCGTCGATCGCCGTGCGATCGTCGTTGAGGGTAACGAAGCGGCCAAGTCCCTGCTTCCGGGATTGAAGACGATGCAGCCGTTGTCCTTCGCCCTGCGCAGCCCCGATGTGCTCGACGGTATTGATCGCGTGTTGGAAAGCGGCGAAGCGCTGAAGACGGAGTATTCCGAACGCGTTCCGGCGGAGCGGGCGTTCGAAGTCCATCTCAGCCCCCTTGATGGGGGGCAGGGATCGTCGGAACGGTTGGGCGTCGTGCTGTTCTTTCGCGATCTGACATCGGCTCGCCGTCTCGAACACATGCGCGTGGATTTTGTCGCCAATGCGAGCCATGAATTGCGCACGCCGCTGGCCTCTCTTCTCGGCTTCATCGAGACGCTGCAGGGACCCGCGCGAAACGACCCGACGGCGCGAGAGCGTTTCCTGGAGGTGATGCGCGATCAGGCCCGGCGCATGACCCGTTTGATCGACGATCTTTTGTCGCTTTCGCGCATCGAAATGCGGGTTCACGTGCCGCCGAGCGCGGCCGTCGATCTCGCCTCGATCGTGACGCATATGATCGACACCCTGACGCCTCTCGCGAAGGAAAGCGGCGTTACGATCAGAGCCCAGATGCCCGGCGATCCGGTAATCGTCCAGGGCGATCACGACGAGCTGGTTCGGGTTGCCGAAAATCTGATCGAGAACGCGGTCAAGTATGGCGAAAGCGGTGGCGCGGTCGACGTCGCGCTCGAGCGCAATGAAGGCGCGTTCGTGTTTTCGGTCAGGGATTACGGCCCAGGCATCGCACCGGAGCACCTGCCGCGCCTGACCGAACGGTTCTACCGCGCCGACGTGGTCCAAAGCCGTCAGAAGGGCGGCACCGGCCTCGGTCTCGCGATCGTGAAACACATCGTCAATCGCCACCGGGGTCAGCTCGTCATCGAAAGCGAGGCGGGAAGTGGCGCATTGTTCAAGGTCGTGCTGCCCGCTCAACCAGGGCCCGCGTAAGGCGGCAACGGACGCCGAACCGTCAACGTCTCAGCCCGTTGTCATGCAAGTGTCATCCAACCGTCGTAGACCCGACACGGGCAGGCTTTAGCGCTCCTCGTCGTGCGGCATGCCCGTTCCTTGCGGTCTTGAGACCGTCTGCCGGGACCGCCGAAAAAGGGAGACGTTTCCGTGAAATTCCTATCCAAAGCTTTGGTAGCCGGCCTCGCCGCTGCATCCTTGTCGAGCTGCGTCCAGGCTGCCGAGATCACCGGTGCCGGCGCGACCTTCCCGTTCCCGATCTATGCCAAGTGGGCGGAAGCCTATCAGAAGGAAACGGAAAACCGCCTTAACTACCAATCGATCGGCTCCAGCGGCGGCATTCGCCAGATTCGCGCCAAGACGGTCGATTTCGGTGCAACCGACGCCCCGCTCAAGGGTGAAGAACTCGAGAAGGACGGCCTCGTCCAATTCCCCGTCGTCATGGGCGGCGTGGTTGCAGTCTACAACATCGAGGGTGTCGCCTCGGGCCAGCTCAAGCTGACCGGCGACGTCCTGGCCGATATCTACAACGGCAAGATCAGCAAGTGGAACGACGCGAAGATCGCCGAGCTCAATCCAGGCGTGAAGCTGTCGGCCGCGACGATCACCCCGGTCTATCGTTCGGACGGATCGGGCACGACGAGTGTGTTCACCACCTATCTCTCGGACGTCTCCGACGGCTGGAAGAGCGGTCCGGGCGCCGGCGCGTCCGTGCAATGGCCGGTCGGCCAGGGCGGCAAAGGCAACGAGGGCGTCGCCGCTCTCGTGAAGCAGGTACCGAATTCCATCGGCTACGTGGAATATGCGTACGCCAAGCAGAACGCCATTCCGTTCGCTCAGCTCAGGAACAAGAGCGGGAAGTTCGTCTCGCCGGAGGCAAAGACCTTCCAGGCGGCGGCTGCCGGCGCCGATTGGAAGGCGGCACCTGGTTTCGGCATCTCCCTGACGAACCAGGCGGGCGAGCAGGCTTGGCCGATCACGGCGCCGACCTTCATCCTCGTCCACAAGAGCCCGGAAAAGCCCGAGCAAGTCGCGGAAGCCCTGAAATTCGTCGATTGGGCCTTCTCGAAGGGCGATGCGATGGCAGTCGAGCTCGATTATGTTCCTCTGCCGGCCCCGGTGAAGGATCAGGTCCGTGCCTCGTGGAGTGCCATCAAGGACAAGTCAGGTCAGCCGCTTCTGAAGAAGTGATTTTTTCCTGACAACCTTGGAGTGATCGGCGATGGTGGCCCTGACTCAGAAACAATTCGTCATGAGAATGGAACTGTCGTCCCGCCGATCACTGCCAAAGTCGAGCTTCGACAAGATCTTCCGCCTCGCGAGCCTGTTCTCGGCCCTTCTGGTGCTGATCGTGCTCGCGGGGATCATCGGATCGATGGTGTACGGAGGCCTCCCGGCGCTTCTCGAATTCGGACCCGGGTTCCTCACCTCCAGCGTCTGGGATGTGCAGCGTGACCAATACGGCGCGTTCGTAGCCATTATCGGCACACTCACGACCGCCCTCATCGCGCTTGTCATCGGCGTGCCGGTTTCCATCGGCATCGCGATATTTCTCACCCAGCTTTGCCCACCCTGGATGAAGCATCCGGTTTCGACCACGATCGAACTTCTCGCCGCCGTGCCGAGCATCATCTACGGCATGTGGGGCTTGTTCGTCTTTGCGCCGCTTTTCGCCAAATACGTGCAGATCCCTGTGTCGACGATCGTCGAGGGTCTTCCGATCTTCGGGACCATTCTTTACGCCCGGGTTCCGTCCGGCGTCGGCGTTCTCACGGCGGGCATCATCCTCGCGATCATGATCATCCCGTTCATCGCCTCGGTCACCCGCGACATTCTCGATCAGATCCCGACGATCCTGCGCGAGAGCGCCTACGGAATCGGGTGCACGACGTGGGAAGTCGTGCGTCACGTATTGGTCCCGCAGGCGGGCGTGAGCATCATTGGTGCGATCATGCTCGGCCTCGGCCGCGCCTTGGGCGAAACGATGGCCGTCACATTCGTCATCGGCAACGCCAACCGACTGTCCGGATCACTGTTCGACCCCGGATCCACGATCGCGTCCCGCATCGCTAACGAATTCAATGAAGCGGTCGGGCTGCAACTGAATGCGCTGATGGCGCTTGGCTGCATTCTCTTTCTTGTGACGTTCGCCGTGCTGGTTCTGGCGCGGCTTCTCGTTGCCCGCGTTCAAGTCCGCTGAGGAGCATCGCAATGGATGCAAACGCGCAGATGACACAGCCGATGCTCAAATGGGGGCGTGTGCGGCGGAGCCGGTACGTGGCCGATCGGGGGCTGCGGATCGTTTGCACGATCTTCACCCTGCTCGGGGCCTTCGTCCTCGGTTGGATCTTGCTGATGCTCCTCTATGAAGGGATCAGCGCGCTGTCGCCTGCGATCTTCACGCAGACGACGCCTGGACCCGGCAGCAAGGGCGGTGGCATCGCCAACGCCATCGTCGGCAGCTTGATCCTCACAGTCCTCGGGATCACCGTCGCGACCCCGATTGGGGTACTGGCGGGCACGTATCTCGCCGAGTACGGCAAAGGCTCGAAGCTTGCCGAGGTCATTCGCTTCGTCAACGACATCCTGCTGGCGGCCCCGTCGATCCTCATCGGTCTGTTCGTCTACACGCTGATGGTCAGGCCGATGGGCGGCTATTCCGGATGGGCCGGCGGCGTGGCGCTCGCGATCATCGCGGTTCCCGTCATCGTACGAACGACCGAGGACATGCTGCGCCTCGTTCCCGGGTCGTTACGAGAAGCGGGCGCGGCCCTTGGTGCGCCGACGTCGACGGTCATCATGAGCGTTACCTGGCGCGCGGCCCGAGCCGGCATGGTCACCGGCGTCCTTCTGGCGACAGCCCGCATTGCCGGTGAGACGGCGCCGCTTCTGTTTACCGCGCTCAACAATAACTTCTGGTTCAAGCCGAACCTGATGGGCGGCGTCGCCAATCTGCCGGTGACGATCTACCAGTTCGCCCTGTCGCCCTACGAGAACTGGCGTCAGCTCGCCTGGGCCGGTGCACTCGTCATCACCTTGTCGATCCTGGTGCTTTCGATTGTCGCGCGCCTCTTCGTGAAAAAGGACAAAGCCCGATGAGCTCCGTCGCCGTCAATACGAGTTCCGCGATTGGAAGTCATGCCGCCGATGTCGGGGCGCCAGTGCGGATTGCCGTGAGAGATCTGAATTTCTACTACGGCGATTTTCGCAGCTTGAAAGACATCAACCTGGACTTCCACGACAGGCAGGTCACGGCGCTGATCGGCCCTTCCGGCTGCGGCAAGTCGACCTTGCTGCGGACGTTCAACCGCATCTATAGCCTCTATCCGGAACAGCGAGCCGAGGGAGAAATCCTGCTCGACGGCCAGAACGTCCTGTCTCAGTCGATCGACGTGAACGAGTTGCGGGCGCGTGTCGGCATGGTGTTCCAGAAGCCGACGCCGTTCCCGATGTCGATCTACGACAACATCGCCTTCGGCATCCGCCTCTATGAGAAGCTGGGGAAGGCTCAACTGGACGAGCGGATCGAGGAAGCCTTGCGCAAGGCGGCGCTGTGGGACGAGGTGAAGGACAAGCTGCGCCAATCCGGCATGGGACTGTCCGGTGGGCAGCAGCAGCGTCTATGCATCGCCCGCACGATCGCGCAGCGGCCCGAAGTCATCCTCCTCGACGAGCCGACCTCGGCTCTCGATCCCATCTCGACGGGAAAGATCGAGGAACTGATCGAACAATTGCGCTCCGAATTCACCATCGTGATCGTGACCCACAACATGCAACAGGCGGCGCGCATCTCGCAATTCACCGCTTTCATGTATCTCGGCGAGCTGATCGAGTTTGGACCGACGAGCAAGATGTTCATGACACCGAACCAGAAGCAGACCCAGGATTACATCACCGGYCGCTTCGGCTGATCGAGGCGACCAAGGGAGGTTTATTCATGCCGGAGCATATCGTCAGCTCCTACGATACGGATCTTCAGGATCTGAGACGCCGCATCTCGGAGATGGGGGGCATTGCCGAGAAGATGCTCATCGATGCGATCGCGGCGCTCGTGCGCAGCGACGTTCCTCTTGCGCAGACTGTCATCGCCGCCGATTCCCGGCTCGACATCCTGCAGCGCGAGGTGGAGGAAATGGCGATCAGCACGATCGCCCGGCGCCAGCCGCTCGCCATCGATCTGCGCGAGACGATCTCCGCCATCCGCGTCTCGGGTGACGTGGAGCGGATCGGCGATCTCGCCAAGAACATCGCGAAGCGCGCGCTTGCCATTGCCGGTCAGTTCCAGCCGCAGAAGATCGTCGTCGGTCTCCAGCACATGAGCGACCTCGTGTTGGCTCAACTGAAGGACGTCCTCGACGCCTACGCCCAGCGCGACACGGTCAGGGCACTCGATGTCTGGAAGCGGGACGGCGCGATCGACGCGCTCTACACGTCGCTCTTCCGTGAGCTCTTGACCTACATGATGGAAGATCCGCGCAATATCTCCTACTGCACGCACCTCTTGTTCTGCGCCAAGAATATCGAGCGGATCGGCGATCACACCACCAACATCGCCGAGACCATCCATTACCTGGTGACGGGCGAGACCCTCGCCATCGAGCGGCCGAAGAACGACCGGTCGATCGACGCGACCATGGTCGCAAGCGGAGAATAGGCATGGGTCCCCGAATTCTCATCGTGGAGGATGAAGAGCCGCTGACTCTTCTCCTGCGCTACAATCTCGAGGCGGAAGGATATGAGGTCGACAGCGTCGCGCGCGGCGACGAGGCCGAAATCCGCCTGCGCGAACAGGTGCCCGATCTCATATTGCTCGATTGGATGCTCCCGGGCCTGTCCGGAATCGAATTATGCCGCCGGATCCGGGTGAGAGGTGAAACCGAGCGTCTGCCGATCATCATGCTGACCGCCCGCGGCGAAGAAGGCGATCGCGTCCGCGGGCTCGCCACCGGCGCGGACGACTACATCGTCAAGCCGTTCTCCGTGCCGGAACTCCTCGCCCGCGTGCGTGCGTTGTTGCGACGCACCAAGCCGACGCATATCGCCACTCTGCTGATTGCGGGCGATGTCGAACTCGATCGCGAGACGCACCGCGTCCGGCGCGGATCGCAGGAGATCCATCTCGGGCCGACGGAGTTCCGCTTGCTGGAGTTCCTGATGCAGAGTCCCGGCCGCGTGTTCACGCGCGAGCAGTTGCTCAACGCGGTCTGGGGCCACGACGTCTATATCGACGAGCGGACGGTCGACGTCCATGTCGGACGGCTTCGCAAAGCCGTCAATCAGCCCGACAAGCCGGATCCGATCCGGACTGTTCGCGGTGCTGGCTATTCCTTCGACGAGATATTCGCGCGCGGCGAGCCCGTCACGAACTGACGTGGAGCGGCGGCGACCCACAAATGACAACGCGTTCGAGCCGGACAAGCTCGAACGCGTAAAATGTGATGCCTTTCAAGGTGCGCTTGCTTCGCCAGACCTTTAGGCGCGAGCCACTCTCCGGTCACGACGACGATCGGCGACGGGCTGATAGGCGATTTGCGCGTGATGGGAGCAATAGGGCACGCCCGGCGTTGAGCGCGCGCCGCAGAAGCGGAATTCCGGCTTCGTCGGGTCACCCATGGGCCAGCGGCACATGGACTCGCGAAGCTCCATGATCGTGACGCGCTCGGAATTGGGCAGTCCGACATCGTCCTCGATGATCGGAAGATCGATTTCTGCCGAAACCGGCGCGAAAACGGTTCTGATCGGCGCTGCGACGACGTTGTCGCGGACAGGCGCGCTGATCGGCGTGGGAGCGCTCGGTGCGCGCGTCGTCTTGCGCGTCCGGGCCGTCGTTCCGTTTGCACTCGGCTTCGGCGTTTTGGTGCGGCCCGAGAGGCCCAGACGATGGACTTTACCAATGACGGCGTTGCGCGTGACATTGCCGATCTCGGTCGCGATCTGACTCGCGCTCAAGCCGTCGGACCACAGCTTTTTCAGCTGTTCGACCCGTTCATCAGTCCACGTTCCGCTTACGTCCACCATCTCACCTGTCTCCACCGGGGCAGCTCATACCGAACCCTGAATCCCCCATCTTCCGCGGACAGAGATATTGTCCGACCGCGTCGCTGGGGTCGCTCTTTCGGGTAAAAGCCGCCGCACGAATGTTCGTACTCGACAGTCCCGAAGTTACTTGATCGGTGGACTCCGGCGCAAGAGTCGCGGGCAGTGCTGCGCTGTTTTCCCCAGGGAACTCGCCCGCCCACCACGGATCGCGTGATGAATAAGTTCATTTCTCTTGAATTGACAGGGTGTTCAGCGTGGCTAGAATCCGATCGCTGCCGCCCCGGTTGGGCGGCGCTTTCTTTTTCGGACCCAGGCTGCGACCTTGGGTCCCTATTTGGAGAAACACGGTGACATCGTCCCTGCTGCCGACCTATGCGCGTGCCGAACTGTCCTTTGAAAAGGGAGAGGGAGCTTGGCTCTTCGGCCGAGATGGGCAGCGATACCTCGATTTCGGGGCCGGGATCGCCGTGAATGCGCTGGGCCACGCCCATCCCCACTTGGTTCAGGCGCTCACGGAGCAAGCCACCAAGCTTTGGCATACCTCCAATCTTTACCAGATCCCTGAGGGCGAGCGGCTCGCCAAGCGCCTTGTGGACAACACATTCGCCGATGTGGCGTTCTTCACCAATTCGGGCGCAGAGGCCAACGAGGCCGCCATCAAGATGGCGCGGAAGTACCAATCGGCCAAAGGACGGCCGGAACGTTTCCGCATCATCACGTTCGAGGGCGCGTTCCATGGTCGCACGCTGGCGACGATCGCGGCCGGGGGGCAAGCCAAATATCTGGAAGGCTTCGGCCCGAAGGTCGAAGGCTTCGATCAGGTGCCGTTGGGGGATTTCGACGCCTTGAAGGCCGCGATCGGTCCCGAGACCGCCGGTTTCATGATCGAGCCCATCCAGGGCGAAGGCGGCGTGCGTTTCGTGCCGACGCCCTTCCTGCGCGAGCTGCGCGAACTGTGCGATCAGCATGATCTCCTGCTGATCTTCGACGAAATCCAGACCGGCGTCGGGCGGACCGGCAAGCTTTTTGCCTATGAATGGACCGGCATTGCGCCGGATATCATGAGTGTCGCAAAGGGCATCGGCGGCGGCTTCCCGATGGGTGCGTGCCTTGCCACGACCAACGCCGCACAAGGGATGACCGTCGGCACGCACGGCACGACGTTCGGTGGCAATCCGCTTGCCATGGCGGTCGGTAACGCGGTGCTCGATGTGGTTCTCGCACCCGGCTTTCTCGACCACGTGCAAAAAGTCGGCCTCGTTCTCAAGCAGCGACTGGCCGAACTCAAGGACAATCATCCGGCGGTCATCGCCGAGGTGCGGGGGCAAGGGCTCATGATGGGCCTGCGGACCCACGTCCCCAACACCGATTTCATCAGCGCGGTGCGTGCACAGAAGATGATCGTGATCGGGGCGGGCGATAACGTCACGCGGCTTCTTCCGCCCCTGATCGTGAGCGAAGCGGACGTGACCGAGGCTTTCGACCGCCTCAGCGCCGCCTGCGTTGTCATCGAATCCGATTTGAAGTCAGTTTCGCAGCGGGGAGCTGCCCAATGAGCGTCACGAACGTCCGCCACTTTCTCGACCTTTGCGATTTTACAGGCCCGCAGATCCGCCACGTCCTCGATGTCGGCTCTGCGATCAAAGCGAAGCGCCGCAAGGGAGAGCGCGCGAGCGAGCGACCTCTCGAGGGCAAAGTGCTCGCCATGGTGTTCGACAAGCCATCGACGCGCACGCGCGTGTCCTTCGATGTGGGTATGCGTGAGCTCGGCGGCGACACGTTGATGCTGACGGGCAAGGAAATGCAGCTCGGGCGCGGTGAGACCATCGCCGACACGGCGCGGGTATTGTCGCGGTATGTGGACGCCATCATGATCCGCACGCTCGATCACGCGATGGTCGCGGAACTCGCCGGGGCGGCCTCCATTCCGGTCATCAATGGATTGACGAAGTCGACGCATCCCTGCCAGATCATGGCCGATGTCATGACGTTCGAAGAACACCGCGGCGCGATCAAGGGGCGTACGATTGCCTGGTCCGGCGACGCGAACAACGTCCTCGTTTCCTGGGTGCACGCTGCCGCGCGCCTCGATTTCACCCTGAATATTGCTTCACCGCCCGAGCTGGCACCGCGCTCGGATGTCATTGCATGGGCAAAAAGCGAAGGCGCCAAGATCAACGTCACGACCGATGCCTTCGAGGCTGCCGAAGGCGCGGACGCGATCGTCACCGATTGCTGGGTTTCGATGGGCGATGAAGACGAATTTCGTCGGCACAATCTGCTGAAACCCTATCAGGTCAATCGTCAATTGATGAATGTGGCGAAAAAGGACGCCTTGTTCATGCACTGCCTCCCAGCCCACAGAGGCGAGGAAGTCACCGACGAGATCATGGACGGTCCGCAATCGGTCGTCTTCGACGAAGCCGAAAACAGGCTTCACGCGCAAAAGGGAATCCTGGCCTGGTGCCTGGGTGTCGCTGGCGCATGACGTCGACACCATTCGAGGGAAATGACGATGTTGTTCTGCCCTTCGCGGTGGAACCACTCGATGTGCGCGGCCGCGTCGTGCGCCTGGGGCCGTCGATCGACACGATCCTCGTCCGCCACGGCTATCCGGATGCGGTCTCGCGCGTCATCGGCGAAGCGGCGGCGCTGACGGTGCTGCTTGGCTCGTCGCTCAAGTTCGAGGGGCGCTTTCAGCTTCAGACCAAGACCGACGGACCCATCGAGATGGTGGTCGTGGATTTCGATGCGCCGGATCGTCTGCGCGCAACCGCGCAATACGACCGCGCAAAGATCGACGCACTTGGTTCCGGCGCCCATAAGACGGGGGAGCTCATCGGGTCGGGTTTTCTCGCGATGACGATCGATCAAGGATCGGACCGCAGCCGTTACCAGGGCGTCGTCGCCCTCGAGGGACAGGGCTTCGAGGAAGCGGCGCATCAGTATTTTCGACAGTCCGAGCAAATTCCGACACGCGTCCGCCTCGCGGTCGCGGAGCAATTCGCCGAAGGCGGCAGGACCTATCGGGCCGGCGGGATCATGATCCAGTTCCTGCCGACGTCGCCAGACAGGATGCGCCAAGCCGATCTCGCCCCGGGCGATGCCCCCGAGGGTCATGCTGTCGCCGATCCGCTGACTCTCGAGGACGATGCTTGGGCCGAGGCCAAATCACTCGTTGGAACGGTGGAGGATATCGAGCTGGTCGATCCCGCTGTTTCGAGCGAGCGGCTGCTCTATCGGCTCTTCCACGAGCGCGGCGTTCGCGTCTTCGAAGAGCAGCATGTGCACGAGGAATGCCGTTGCTCGCGCGAGCGGGTGATGGGGATGATGGTTCGCTTCTCTCCGGAGGACCGGCGGGACATGGTCGGCGACAACGGCCGCATCGGCATCACGTGCGAATTCTGCTCGCGCTTCTACGATCTCGATCCCGCTGAAGTCGAAACGGAAATCGAGCGCATCCAGAAATCGGAACCCTGATCTGGGCGCCTTCTTATGATGTCGCGCAGAATGCTGCGAGACGTCGCATGAACGCCGCGCCGGCGTCCAATTGCTCGAGGGTGATGTACTCGTCAGGCTGATGGGCCTGATTGATCGAGCCTGGTCCGCACACAACTGTGGGTATCCCAGCGGCCTGGAAGTGACCACCCTCCGTCGCGAACGGTACGGTCTGTGTCTGGTTGCGGCCCGCGAGGCGCAGGGCGAGCACCTCGGCTGCCGAGGCCGCCTCCGCTGCAAGACCGGGGACTGAAACGGCGAGCTCCGTTTCGATCCGGCCGAAATCGCCGAAGCGGTTGAGACGTTTCAGCGCGACGTCCTGCGCGAAGCGTTCGAAACGCGCCGGAATTTCTTGCGGGTCGAGATCCGGCAAGCCGCGGAATTCCCATTGAAACGAGCAGGTTTTCGACAGGATGTTGCGGGCCGTGCCTCCCTCGATGACGCCGACATGGACGGAGGTGTAGGGCGGATCGAAGCGACCGCTCGCATCGCCGCGCTCCATCATCTCGTCGCTGACGCGATTGAGCTCGCAAACGAGTTCGGCAGCGGTCATGACGGCGCTGGCGCCCAGGTAGGGCTTGGACGAGTGTGCCTCGTGGCCATGGACGCGCGTGGTGAACGTGACGATGCTCTTGTGTGCATCGACGACGTCGAGATTGGTCGGCTCACCGACGATGACTGCTTGCGGTGGTGGAAGATCATGGCCGAAGCGGCGGATCGTATCCATCACGCCGAGGCAAGTTGTCTCCTCGTCGTAGGACAGCATGATGTGGATCGGCGTCGTCAGGCCCGCGGCCTGGAAGTCGGGGATGAGAGAGAGGGCCAAGGCGTCGAACGCCTTCATGTCGACGGCGCCACGGCCATAGGCGCGGCCGTTCTCGACCCGCAGGGTAAACGGATCCGATGTCCATTCCTGACCTGTGACAGGCACGACATCCGTGTGTCCCGACAGCACGACGCCACCACGGTCCCGCGGACCGATGGTCGCAAACAGAGCAGCCTTGTCACCGGTCACGTTCGGCACGCGCACGAACGGCACATCCCAGCTCTGAAGATAGTCTTCGACGAAAGCGATGAGGGGTAGGTTCGACTTTGCGCTCTCCGTGTCGAAGGAGACGAGTTTCGCCAGCATTTCGAGCGGCGACAACCGCTGGCCGTTAGGAGACATGGGGCCTCTGTTGATCATTCGAGCAACGCTTCGGGAAGCCCTCCGTCGTAATCGTCGAAAGCCGGGAGGTCAAACGTCGACCATGGGGCTGGCACTTGGGCAAGCGGCTTAGTGAACCGTCCGCCGTATATGTGGGCTGTCGAGGGAGAAAGCCGGGATTTCGGCGTTGAACGTTTCGCCGGAGCCCGTTTCCATGATGTAGAGGCCTTGCATGGTACCGCTCGGCGTCGGCAAGGGGCAGCCGCTGGTGTAGCTGTAGCTCTCGCCCGGTCCGAGGATCGGTTGTTCTCCCACGACGCCAGCGCCGCGCACTTCCTGGATATGCCCGTTCTGGTCGATGATCTTCCAGTATCGTGCGCGCAGTTGCACGCGTTCGATGCCCGTGTTGATGATCTCGACCGTGTACGCAAAGAAGTAGCGTCCGTCGTCCGGCGAGGATTCTTCCGCCATGAAGCGCGGATTGACCGTTACGCTGATGCCCCGAGTGAGCGCTCTGTACATCCTGCAAGGTGAAGCATGGGAAAACGGCTCTGGCAAGACGGCTCTGGCAAGACGGCTCTGGCAAGACGGCGCTCTGCCGCCTGGAGCGTCCCTTCGGCCTTGCGTGGGGAGAACGGGGAGGTGAGGTGGCGAAGGCCCTTGGCCCTGGACTGCAAGTTCGCTAGGGAAAAGGATCAAGCCGGGAAACAAGCATGGTCGCGCTCAAGGACGGAATCCAGTCGGCTGACGCCATCGCGCGCCTTTTCGAAGCGGGCGTCATCAAGGCGGAGGCGCCATTCGCCTCCGACCAGATCCAGCCCGCGAGTCTCGATTTGAGGCTTGGGCGGCGCGCCTATCGCGTCCGCGCGAGCTTCCTGCCGGGTCCGAATTGGACCGTTCAGGACCGTCTGACCCAGTTGAGTTTCCACGAAATCGATCTCAGCCACGGCGCGATCCTTGAAACCGGCAGCGTCTATATCGCGGAACTGCAGGAGAGCGTCGCTCTTCCCGACGACCTTTCGGCTTCCGCGAATCCAAAGAGCTCGACCGGGCGCATCGACGTGTTTACGCGCGTCATCACCGACCGATCGCAGGAATTCGATACGATCAGTCCCGGATATTCCGGCCGTCTCTACGCGGAGATTTCGCCACGAACATTCCCGGTCCTGGTTCGCACCGGGACGCGCCTTTCCCAAATGCGTCTGCGTAAGGGCGAAGTCCGCCTGTCGGATAGCGACTTGCTCGATCTCCACCGCAAGGATCCTGTCGTCACCTCGGTTGAACCGTCCATTCAAGGTGGTGTCGCGGTCAGCGTCGACCTGGAAGGGTTCGGCCCGGACAAGCTCGTTGGATATCGCGCCAAGCGTCACACGGGTCTGGTCGATGTCGACAAGCCTGGATCATGCCGGGCGGTGGATTTCTGGGAGCCGTTATATGCCGATCCGAGCCGCACGCTCATTCTCGATCCCGGACAGTTCTATATCCTTGCCTCGAAGGAGGCGGTTCGCGTGCCGCCGGATTATGCCGCGGAGATGGTGCCGTTTGATCCTCTGGTCGGTGAGTTTCGCGTCCACTATGCCGGCTTCTTCGATCCAGGCTTCGGCCACGAGGCGGCGGGAGGCGAAGGCGCCAGGGCGGTCCTCGAGGTACGCTCTCGTGATGTTCCATTCATCCTGGAGCACGGGCAGATCGTCGGTCGGCTAGTCTATGAGCGCATGGCCGAACGGCCCAAGGTTCTGTATGGAGCCGGTGCCGGCTCCAACTACCAGGCCCAAGGGCTGAAGCTCTCCAAACATTTCAAGTAGGGCGCACGTCAAGTACGGGCACCTCAGGTCAGAGACCCGTGCGAGCGCGGCCGCCGCACGAGCCAACTGACGGAAACGAAGGCCCCCATCCACGATCCGATGGCAGCGAAGGCCACGTAGATGGCGTGTTCGGTATAGCTGATCACGGCGAAGGCTGAGAGCAGGTACCAGACGGCGCTCCAATTGGCGGCCCTGACCCTTTGCCGGGCGACGACGGCCGCGTTGAAGAATACGTAGGCCGCATCGGTCGTCGCCGTGGCAGCAATGACGCCCAAGGCGATCCAGGGGTCGATATTGAACGGCATTGGTGTTTCCTCGCGAAAATGAACCTCATGGTTTCGCAAGGCGGGCTGCGGCGCAATCCTCAATGCAAGGGAGGCGGCGCCTCAGACGATCGTCCTGAGGCGATTGGGCCGGTTCGATCCAAACGCGTCGCGATCTAGCGAAARGTGGCGTCCGTCCAGTCCAGCAATCCAGCGAGAAACCGCTGCGCCGCGGGCATGAAGTAGCTGCCGGTATGGTAGAATGGATCGAGTGTCGTGACGATCATGCGTCCCGTTCCGCCGCCGCTGATCCTCACAATCCCGCTGCGCGATCTGAGTTGTACCAATCCCGGTAAGAGTGTGGGCCCGTCTCAAATGGTGTCGGAAAGAGCTTTTCGAGAATCTTGTGTTTGCGATAGAAAATCCGGTGATCCGGAGAAATTGGGACACCGTCATCGTAGCAATCAAATGCCCAACCGGACGGCAGTCGGTCAAATCGATTCTCTCGTACCTTATCCATGTACCAGTGCATCAGTTCGAGCGGTTCTGTGCGGTTGCGCGAGAAATGTCTGATCATAGTCTCCCCAACCCCGAACACTTTTGTGAAGTGAATGAAACGAAGTGGACTGCCGGCTGCTTCCACGGCCCCCGAGGGTGTAAAGCGGATCGGGCGCGTGTTCAGGTTCCAACAGGCGACGTTGTATCCGGGGTCTCGGAGAATGTGGACACCGTCGAACATTCCTGGAACGAGATCGCACCAACGCTGGTCGTCGAATATTCCATTGGGCGTGTCGTCCCAACAGTAGCGCAGAAGTCTGTTTCGCCACCATCGCGCGAAGCGCTTGCCGGAATC
>NZ_JBFUKD010000026.1:0-16559 GCF_056401005.1 Microvirga sp. P4_G7
GCGCGGACCGGCATGTTGAACCGCCGGGGCGATCAGATTCATCCAGCGGCCAATGAAATCGCCCGGCGACAGGGGCGCCTTGTCGTCGGCGAAAGCCCGAATGCCACCGCAGCGCGCGTGGCCGAGAATGACGATGTGTTTCACGCGCAGTGCCTGAACCGCAAATTCCAACGCGGCGGACGTGCCATGATAGTCACCGCCGGTCTCGAAGGGTGGCACCAAGTTGCCGACATTACGGGCGACGAAAAGATCTCCAGGGCTCGCGTCGAAGATGACCTCCGGAGACACCCGGCTGTCGCAGCACCCGATAACCATGACTTCCGGCGATTGTCCCTCCGCCGCGAGGGATTCGTAACGGGCCCGCTCCCGCGGGAAACGATCGCCGAGAAAAGCCCGGTAACCGTCGATCAAGCTCTTTGGGAACATACGCAGCCCTCCAATCACAACCGTTCATATACGAAATAGAGTAACGCCACTAAACCGGTAAAGATGCTTTCGCTTGGGGGTTCTTACAGAGATCGGCCGGATTGGCTATGCCTGATGGCAAATATCGGCCTTGCAACCCAGTCACGCACAGGGGGCGGCCACACTCTCACCCGCTAGGGCGTCGACATGGAACATTTGTAACGCAGGCCCCTCGAACCCGGATAGTGGCTGGACGCCCCTGGCGAATATCGGAACCGCCTCGCCCGCCCCTGGCTCCCGATGCTGACAAGTTTGTTACGGAAATCTGCCGGGTGGGCGCGAATGCTCGAACCCCGCAAAGTTTGGACTTTGGGCAAAGTCGCTTCCATTCGATATATGATCGTGCGAGGGGCCGAGATACACATCGTGGATCATCTCGCATTGGAGTTGCCCGCGAACGGCTGGCCGTGGTGGCCAATCGGGTGCTTGGGCGCAACGCTTGAACCGGACAAAAACCACAGGAAATCCCATGTGTGATGATCGTCGACTTCATTTTACGCGACGGACCCTTCTGGCGGCGGGTGCTGCTGCCGGGTGGGGGGCATTGGCGATACCCGCTATCGCCCAGGGCGCTACGTCCGCGCCGCCTCCCAACGCGATCAGCCCTGATGATGCCCTCAAACGTTTGATGGCAGGCAACGGGCGCTACGTCGGCAATGCTCCGGCCAACAAGGATTTTTCGGCAGGGCGCGTTGCGCGCGTTTCCGCGCAATATCCATTCGCCGCGATTCTCAGCTGCGCCGATTCCCGTGTGGCTCCCGAACTGGCCTTCGACGAGGGTCCCGGCGAACTCTTCGTCGTTCGCGTGGCAGGCAATTTCGTCAACGACGATGGCTTGGCGAGTCTCGAATACGGCATCAAGTTCCTCGGGATACCGTTGGTCATGGTCCTCGGCCACACCAATTGCGGAGCCGTCGATGCGACGATCAAAGTTTTGAAGGACAACGCCAAACTTCCAGGTCACCTCCCCGGACTTGTCACGGCCATCAAGCCCGCTGTCGAGAAGGCCAAGAAAGCGGATAGCGGAAATCTGCTGGAGGCCGCGATTGCCGACAACGTCCGCCACAACGTTTCCCGGCTGAAGGCCGCCAAACCGATCGTTTCCAACTTCGTCGCGGATGGCAAAGTYAAGATCGTCGGCGGCGTTTACGATCTCGCGACTGGCAAGGTGAACCTCCTCTAGAGATCGACGCAGGCAGAAATGGCATCCGGTTTGGCGCGGATCCCCGCGCCAAACCCGCTCCGACGTTCTAACGGTCGGCCGCCCCGGTCATGGCCGTCACCGGCATGCCTTTTTCGGCGATCAAACGCGCAAGTTCGGCGACGTCGGGCGCCAGCGGCGCTTTGTCGAGCGCTGAGCGAACTGCCACCGGATCGCCTTGCGCGATCACGGCGCATACGAGCAGGCTTTCGCCAATGGGTAGCTCCCCCAGCAACTGCGGCACAATCGTCTTCGGTGCGATGAGGTTGGTGTTCGGCGGCGCCCGGTGTGAGCGCCCTTCGCGAACGATCGAAGATCCCAGGTCTACAATCGCCGAGAGATCGGACGCCGTCTCGACAAGCGCCCTCCCCGGTCCGTCCTCCACCAGCGAAACGCTGTCGCCCTGACGAGCGGCTGCGAAGCCACCCTCTATCGTGTGGAGCGGGCGTGGTGTGCGAACACGATGGACCCGCACGTGATAAGGTTCGGCCCAGTAGACCCAAGTCTCGACTTCGACATCGGGAAAGGGACGCCAGAGCGCATAGAGCGTCCCGTCGGCGATCAGTGCCTTCTCATTTGTCTCCCGCGTGCGGCCGTGACGCCCGTCGACGCTGAAACCGATGGTGCCGTCGAAAACCGCATCGAAGAAGCGGCGATCGTCGCTCTCGACGCTGAAGCCGTAACGAGCCGAATAGACGAACTTGGCGTATTTCTCGGCTCCGAAACGCATCGTCAGGTTCTGCTGGCCGGATGAGAGCGCAATGGCGTCTCCCGGCGGATTGGCGACGACCATTCCAGGATGGCGCAGCGCAGCCGGCTTCGGCCTCTCCGGACACGGCGCCTCCTCAGCGGTCCAGAAGGGATGGTTCGCCGGAAGCGCAAGTGGCAGAAAGGCTTTCAATGCCCAATAGGGCGATCCCGCCGAGTTGTAGTTCTCGGACATCAGAAGATTGGGATAGGTGTAGCCGACGGGCATGATGCCGTCCCGCCCGGTGATCGGCTGTCGTGCCCACCAGCGCAGCAGGCGCAGGTAATAGCCTTTGATGACGCCCCAAGGCAAGGCTTCCTCACTCGCGAAGGCGAGTGCGCCCCAAAGGCCTCCGGTCGCAAATCGATACGTCATGGACCGGCCGAAAACGAGCGCGGCGCCATCGTCTGCATACCAGCGGGAAATGTCGTTGGCGAAGGCTCGGGCGCGCTCACGATAGCGCTCGTTGCGTGGATCGTCGTCGAGGGTCGCCAGGATCAAGCCATAGAAATGAAATGCAAACGGGATGTAGTGATCGACGTGGCGCGGCACGCCGTCGCGATACCAACCGTCGCCAAGGTAGAAGGCGTCGATCTCGGCGCGGAAGAGATCGGCCGGTTCGGGATCGAAGACGACACCTACCTGTTTGAGACCCATGTCGACCATCAGCCGGAAGAACTTCCAATTGTTGTCGGCGTATTCCTTGGGTCGCGCGGCGAGGAGGTATGCCGCCACGTTGTGTTTCTGTGTGTCCGACAACGGCTCCCAGACGTGCTCCGGAACAAGGCGCAGGGTGAGCCCGATCGCGGCAAGCTCAACCAGCCGCTGATCCTTGTCACCGGCGGGTCCCCAGTATTCTGGATGCGTGGGATCGGTGCCGGCGGCAAGCCCGCGTGCGATCGGCGCCCAATCGATCCAGGTCGCACCGCCCGCCGCCGCCGGCGCCAGCCCCCAGAGAGGGCGGGCGAAGCCCTCGAAATCGGCCGCAGCAAGGTCGAAATGAGCCGCCGCCGAATCGAGCCGCACACGGGCTCCGCCAGGTGAGCGAAATGCTTCGAGAGGTTGCACGAGCGATTGCAGGGCCCGATCGACATCCTCCCTCGTCCGACAGGGATTGTCCGCGAACGGATTGAAGAGGCGAGCGGGCGGAGCGTAGACGGACATGACGCAATCTTTATCGCCGCATCATCGCAGCGTCGGAAAAGGAAAAGCGCGGCACGAATGCCGCGCTTGCCGGCTTAGGCGCGAACGACGCGCTTTCCTTCGGAGACGAGCTTCTCCGCCGCCTGCGCAACCGTCAGCTGCCCGAAAGACAATTGGTCGGCGACAGGACGCATGACCATCTGATCGAATTCCGTCGCACCCTTCGGCACCGGTGGGGGATACGGTCCGACGTTCTTGGCGATCGCGTTGACGTACTCGATCGTCTTCCGGGCGACATCGTCAACCAGCGGCAACACGGATTCGCGGATGTCGAGATTGACCGGCACGCCACGTTCCACGCCGAGCACCTTTCCAGCCTCCGGATTGTTGACGAAGAAATCGATGAAAGCGGCCGCTTCGTCAGGACTCTTGCTGGACTTGCCAATGCACCAGATCAAGGCAGGTCGATAATAAAGGCCCGACGGTCCGCCCACTGTCGTGACGGGCAGACTCGTGATGCCGAGCTTTTGTTTCAGAACCGATTGATAGCCAATGAGCTGGTTCGAGAAGGCAAACGATATGGCGCTGTTGCCGCGCGCCAATGGGTTCGAGTCGATGAGGCTCYGATCGAGGGACTGGACATCCGGAGCGACACATCCGCCGCGCTGGCGAAGGGTGTCCCAATAATCATACCATTCCTTCGCGTCGTCGACCGTGAAGCCCAATTGACCGGCCTCAGTGAACAGGCTCTTTCCGCGTTGATGCAGCCACGCATCGAAGATGTAGTTGTAGCGCGACGCATTGGGTGAAGCCCAGACTTTGTCCTTCCCCATTGCCTTCGTGAGTTCGACGGAGAGATCCGCGAATTCCTTCCAAGTGATCGCCGAGGACGGAGGCTTCATGCCAGCTTTTTCGAACGCTTCGACGTCATAGATGATCGCGAACGAGTTCACCCCGAGCGCGATGCCAGCGACCTTTCCGTCGACTTTGGCAAGGTCGAGAATGCCGGGACCGAATTTGTCGGTCTTGATGGTGCCGCCGAGATAGCTGTCCAGCGGCAGCATCGCTCCGCGTCGATAGTAATCCGGCAACGTCGTGGGCTCGAATTGCACGACATCGGGAAGGTTGCGGCCGACGAGCATGGTCGCGAGCTTGGTCCAGTAATCGCCGCCGACCGCTTCGCCGGTGGCGGTGATGCCGGGGTGCGATTGCTCGAACAATTTTGCGACATCGAGGGTCCGCTTGGACCGATCGGGTGAGCCCCACCAGTAAAGGCGCAAGGCGGCCTCTGCGGCTCGCGCCGGCATGAAGGGAATTTGAGAAGCAAGGGCTCCGGCGCCAAGTGCCAGGGCCTGTTGCATGAGGTGACGTCTGCTGATCATTTTTTTCCTCCCGGTTGTTAGTCAGCGGCGTTTCTTCGCATGCGGTCAGAGCGTAAGCGTTCGCCCATCGGCATCGAAAAGATGGCAAAGTGAGGGATCGATCGAGGCCTCGACGAGATCGCCGACCTGCATCCCCTTCTGGCCGTCACACGAGATCGTCAGAGACTGGCCATCGGACAATCGACCGTAGATCAACGTCTGGCCGCCCAAATGCTCGACATGCTCGGTTTTGACCCGGCCGAGACGCAGGCCGTCAGTGTTGTTGATGACAATATGCTCCGGCCGGGCGCCGAGCGTCATCGGGGTATCGGGGGCAATCGGCGCAGCAGTGCTGGTGGCAAGCGTCGCCACCAGCTCCTGGCCTGCCAGATCGACCGCGAAGCCCGATGGGCGCTGCCCAAGGCCCATCACATCGAGAAAGTTCATTTTCGGCGAGCCGATGAAGCCGGCGACGAACCGATTGACGGGCTTGTTGTAGATCTCCAGCGGACGGCCATATTGCTCGACACGGCCGGCGCGCAGAACCACGATCCGGTCGGCAAGCGTCATCGCCTCGACCTGATCGTGCGTTACATAAATCATTGTCGCGCCGATATCGGCATGCAGCTTGGCGATTTCGACGCGCGTCTGAACCCGCAACTCGGCATCGAGATTGGACAGTGGCTCGTCGAAAAGAAAAATATCCGGTTCGCGCACGATCGCCCGACCGATGGCCACACGCTGGCGCTGGCCGCCGGAAAGCGCTTTCGGCTTCCGATCGAGAAGCTGCGTGATCTGAAGGATTTCCGCGGCCTTGCGAACGCGCTGATCGATCTCCGCCCTCGGCATTCTGGCCGTCTCGAGACCGAACGCCATGTTCTTATAGACCGTCATGTGCGGGTAGAGCGCGTAGGACTGGAAGACCATGGCGATGCCGCGATCGGCGGCCGCGCGCTCGTTCATCCGCTGCCCGCCGATTGTCAGTTGGCCTTCCGAGATCGGCTCCAAACCGGCAATCATGCGCAGGAGCGTCGACTTTCCGCAGCCGGAAGGCCCGACGAACACGACAAACTCACCGCTCCGGATATCGAGATCGACACCGCGGATCACCTCGGCCGCCCCAAACCGCTTGACGATCTTATCGAGAACGAGATTGGTCATGGGGAACGACGCTCGATGACTGAGGGCAAAGCAAATCTCATCGCTTCATCCCTGTGGTTGCGATGCCTTCGATCAGAAGGCGCTGGAAGAACAGGAACAACACGAAGACGGGCAAAACCGCGAGCGTGGACATGGCGAAGAGCGCGCTCCAGTCCGACTGACCACTCGAATCCACGAAGGTGCGCAGGCCGAGCTGCACCGTGTAGCTCTTGGCGTCGTTGAGATAGATCAAGGGCGCGAAGAAATCGTCCCATGTCCAGATGAACGAGAAGATCGCGGCGGTCGCGAGCACAGGCATCGAAAGCGGTAGGATGACCTTGAAATAGATTCTCCACGGACCGCAACCATCCATCGTCGCCGCCTCGTCGAGTTCTCGCGGAATGCCCCGGAAGAACTGCACCATGAGGAAGATGAAGAACGCGTCCATGGCCAGGAACTTCGGCACCACCAACGGCAGGATCGTGTTCACCCATCCGAGATTGAGGAAGAGGACATATTGCGGGATCAGCACCGCATGCTGGGGCATCATCAATGTCCCGAGCATGAGCGCGAACCAGAAGTTTCGTCCTGCAAATCGCAGCCGCGTGAACGCGTATGCAGCGAGCGAACAGGACATCAGATTGCCGACGACCGCCAAGATGGCGATCATCAGCGAATTGAGAAAAAAGCGCCCGAAACTGACACTGAGCCCGTTCCAGCCCCGGCGGTAGGAATCCAGACTGAAAGCGTTGGGGATGAGCGACGACGACGTGAAGATCTCGTTGTCCGGTTTGAATGAGCTGGAGACCATCCACAGCAACGGATAGAGCATGATGAAGCTCACCGCGATCAGTCCGGCGTAGACGAGACCGCGTGTCGCGACGGAGGGTGGTGCTGCAGCTGGGCGAGCAATCTCAGTCATCGTAGTGGACCCAGAAGCGCGCAGTGAGGAACGACAACGCCGTGAACACGGCGATGATGATCACGAGCACCCATGCTAGAGCCGACGCGTAGCCGATGCGGAAGTTCACAAACGCTTCCTGGTAGAGGTAGAGCGTATAGAACAGCATGCTGTCCACCGGACCGCCGCTGCCATTGCTGATGACGAATGCAGAAGTGAACGCCTTGAACGCATCGATCGTCTGAATGACGGCGTTGAAGAAGATGACGGGCGTGAGCAGCGGCAGCGTGATCTTGAAGAACTGGCGGCGAGCGTGTGCACCGTCGATGCTGGCTGCTTCGTACATGTCCTGCGGGATCTGGCGAAGACCGGCGAGAAAAATGATCATCGGCGAGCCGAATTGCCAGATGGCGAGCAGGACGATCGTGTAGAGCGCCGTACTCGGTGTCGAAATCCAGCTTGGCCCGTCAAAGCCGAACAGGCTGGCGAGCAATTTGTTCAGCAAGCCGTCACCGGCGAAAATCCGGCGCCACAGCACCGCGATGGCGACGCTGCCGCCTAGGAGGGACGGCAGATAGAAGATCGCACGAAAGATCGTGAGGCCCTTCAAGCCCTTGTTGAGCGCGACGGCGACCGCCAAGGCGAAGGCCAGCTTCAGCGGCACCGCCAGGACGACGAAGGTGAAGGTCACCTGCATCGCCTTCCAGAACCGCGGGTCGTCGCTCGCAATGCGGGCGTAATTGCCGATACCGATCCAGTACGGCGTGTCGACGAGGTCGTAGTCGGTGAAGGACAGATAAAGCGAACTCAGCGCCGGACCGAGCGTCAGCGCGAAAAAGCCGATGAGCCAGGGAAGCAGAAAGCTGTAGGCCGCGAATGCGTCGCGCAGCCGTGCCCACACCCCGGGACGTACGACGTCCACAAGGGCATTCGCCACAAAAGCACTGTCTTCGCGAGCATAACGCGCTTCCATGAACCCTCCCTAGGCAAGGCCCATTTTTGGTTTCTTCTTATTGTCGAGCAGCGTGATGACGGGCCCGGAAAATGTCAATGGAAAATTTATGTATTGACGAAAGTTTCGTTTAAATTAGAAAATCAGAGAAATTTTCGAAAGCGCGACATGAGAGCTGAACAGGATTCGTATTTTGGCGGGATCTCTGCCCCTGCAACGGTTCGGGCGACTGACGCCTATCAAAGAGCCCTGGAGCGGTGCGTTGCCAAGCTCAGAGCCACGATACCCATCATGGGTCTGCGCAATCCGAAGATCKGCCGCCCCGATCTGACGTGGAATTACTGCGGTCCCTTCGATTGGGTCATCAGCTTCCAATCCGGCCAGCTGTGGCTGGCGCTCCAGCTCACCGGGGATCCGATTTTTCTCAACGCGGCGCGCGCACGCCGTCCCGCGTTTCGGCAGATCCTTCGCCATCGCCACGCACGCGACCACGATCTGGGCTTCCAATTCTCCCTGAGCTGCGTCGCCGAGTGGCTCATGACGAGCGATCGGGAATCGCGTGAACTCGCGTTGCGCGCCGCAGAGGCACTGTTGGCTCGCTTCCGCCACGAGGGACAATACCTGCAAGCCTGGAACCCGCGACCGACGCACGGCGGCGCGCGGGCAGAGTTCGTCGCTGGGCGAATGATCGCGGACACGATGCAGAACCTGGCGCTTCTCCACTGGGCGCATGGGGAGACCGGACAAGTGGATTTCCGGGACGTCGCACTCGGGCATGCCGCGACGGCCGCGAAACACCTCGTCCGCGACGACGACACGACGTACCACACCTATGTCTTCGATTCCGTTTCCGGCGCTCCTCTGCGTGGCGAAACTCATCAGGGCTTTGCGGACGAATCCTGCTGGTCACGCGGGCAGGCCTGGATGATCCACGGCTACGCGCAATGCGCGCTGAGCACCGGCGACTCCACTGCACTCGATATCGCCCGAAGGCTCGCCGCCAAAGCCGAGCATCTGATGGGCCGCGATTCGGTCCCCGTATGGGATTACGGCCTCAACGACGGTTCGCCCGCCTATCGCGATAGCTCCGCGGGCGCGATCATGGCCGCCGGCGTCTACATCATCGCCAGCCTCTCGGAAGGGGCCGAGGCCGCGCGCTGGACCGCCTTCGGTGATCGGTTGCTCGACGGCCTGCTCGCCACATGCGATCTCACCGCCAATCCCAATGCTCACGGCCTCCTCAATCACGGGGCCGCGCATGTGAAGGCAGGGTTTTCGGACACCATGCTTCCATATGGCGATTACTACTTCATGGAGGCCTTGATGCGGTCCCTGGGTCATACGCAATTTTTCTGGTAAGGGCAGCGACGACCGGCTCCATTTCTCCAAATGGGGTCGTTGCATTCCGCGCCTCGACGCAGAGCGGCAGGTTGAGAACGATGGACAACAGACCGACGCCAACTCTTCACGATATCGCTCGCGCAGCCGGCGTTTCCGTTGCGTCAGTCTCCAAGGTCCTCAACAACCGCCCCGGCGTCAGCGATGAAAGCCGGCGCCGTGTGACCAGCATCGCCGACGAGCTCGGGTATCTCGGCCGGGCCGGCCGTTCCAACCGTCCCGCGATCGACAGCGTCACGATCATCACCCTGTCCCGCTATTTCTCCGACAGCCAGTTCTACGAAGACATCCTTCAAGGCATCATCGAGGAATGCGAGACGCAATCGCTCACGACGGAAGTGCGTCTGCTGCCGTCGGACGGACCCAACACCGACGTGGACGTGTCGGAGATCTTTCGCAACGGGTCACCGCGATCGGTTCTTCTTCTCGGGCTTGATCAGCCTGCAATCGTTGAAGAAGTCGTCGCAAGTGGCGTTCCGGCGGTCATCATCAACGGTCTCGATCCGATCATGCGCCTGAGTAGCATTTCGCCCGACAACCGCTTTGCCGGCTGGTTGGCGACCCGCCGGTTGCTCGAGGCGGGCCATCGCGAGATCGTCTACATCACCCTCCCCTTGCGATTATCGCTGCGGCGGCGTCTCGATGGATTCCGGGATGCGCTGGAAGGCGCCGGCATCGCGTTCGACCCCGACCGTCACGTCATCGATCTCGGTAAGGAGAAAGTGGCTGATTTCCAAACGCGGGTGGCGATCGACCGTGCCTTCAAGAGCGGACGCCTGAGCGAAACGACGGCCTTTTTCTGCAGCACCGATGTGATCGCGCTCGGCGCTCTGCAGGCGTTGGAAGCACGTGGATTGTCAGTTCCGGGAGACTACTCCGTCATCGGCTTCGACGACATGACGATTGCTCTGCATAGCCGCCCGCCTCTGACGACCATGAGGATCGATCGCGCAGAGCTGGGACGCGAGGCCGTCACGATGCTGATGGAGAAGATCACTAATCCCGATGCGAGCCCACGCCGCGTTTCCATGGCGGTCCAGCTCATCGAGCGCGCCACCGTCGATCTCCCACGATCGCGCTGAGCGCGGGAATACCGGCGCGTGACCTCTTTCCTTCCCGGTCTCTGCTCAGTGACGTTTCGACATCGGGATCCCGCATGGATCGTCTCGGCGGCTCAGGATGCGCAACTCTCAGGCATCGAGTGGGGCGGCGACCGCCATGTGCTCCCGCGAGACATCGACACGGCGCGCAGCGTTGGCGGGCTGACCAGGGCTCACGACCTGCTCCCGATCTCGTACGGCTCTTACATCGATCCGCCGCAATCGAACCTTGCTGATTTCGAGCGCGCTCGTGAAACCGCAGCCGCCATCGGGTCGGACAACATTCGGATCTGGCCGGGAACGCGTGGTCGCCCGTCCGCCGATTATGCGGCCCACGAACGCACACAAGCCGCGGCGACGATCCGCCAGATGGCGCAGGCGGCAAGCGAGATCGGCCTCGCGCTGTCCCTGGAATATCACCCAGATTCGCTCACCGACAGCACAGACGATGCGTTGCGGTTGATCGAGGACGTCGCGCATGACAACGCCTATCTCTACTGGCAGCCGCGCCCCGGCGTTGCGCTGGCCGAAGCAATTGCAGAGATCCGGCGCGTGGGAACGCATGTATCCCACCTTCACGTGTTCGCGTGGGATGCGGATTGCCATCGCTATCCGCTTGCGGATCAGGAAGCGTATTGGCGCGAGGTCGTGCAGGCCATGCCGCCGAGCCGCTATTCGCGTCCGCGTTACGCGCTGCTGGAATTCGTCGCCGACGATGACCCCGTCCGGTTCCAACAGGACGCAGCGACGTTGCGGCGACTTCTCGGCAGCCCACACCCACTTTGGAGTTTGCGATGAAGCTTGCCAGCTATGTAAAGAACGGAAAACCCACCTTCGGCGCCGAGACCGCCGGCGGCCTCGTCACCCTCGCGGGCCTCCTTCCGGGAATCGACTGCGTGGTGGATGCCATCCGCGAGGACCGTCTGGATGATCTCGCGGCAATCGCATCGCGGCGCGACGGCGACACGAGCATTGACGGCGTCTCTTTCCTTCCGGCCGTTCCCAACGGACAGAAGATTGTTTGCATCGGACACAACTACCACGGCCACGCCCCTGTCGAGCCGAAGGAATGGCCGGACTTTTTCATTCGATTCCCAGATTCGCTCGTCGGCCATGGCGAGCCGTTGCAACGTCCGAAGGTTTCTCCTTCTTATGATTTCGAGGGCGAGCTTGCTGTCGTTATCGGTCGCGAAGGAAGGCATATCCGCCGGGAGGACGCGCTGTCCCACATTGCCGGTTATACCTGCTTCCTCGATGGCAGCGTTCGCGACTATCAGGCTCGCAGCATGGCGGCCGGCAAGAACTTTCGCGCGTCGGGCGCGATGGGCCCTTTCATGCTGACGGCTGACGAGGTGCCGGACCCGAGCCGCCTCGTCTTATCCACGACCCTGAACGGCGAAAGGGTGCAGCATTCCGGTCTCGACCAACTGATCCACTCGATTCCAAAGATCATTTCCTATTTGTCCGAGATCATGCTCCTCCAGCCCGGCGACGTGATTTCGACCGGGACGCCGGAAGGTCTCGGCGTGTCTCGCCAACCTCCCCTGTGGATGAAACCCGGCGACCGCATCTCGGTTCAAATCGAGCCGATCGGAATCCTATCCAATCCGGTCATTGCCGAGATCGATTGAATCCGTAGTAGGACCGGAGATCTGGCCGATCTCGAAACGTTGTGGCACCGTTGCGCAACATGCTGGCTCCCAAAGTGACGTGAACGACAGGACGAAGACGATGAAGCAGACTTGGCGCTGGTTCGGCCCAGACGACCCCGTGACACTGGCCCACGTTCGTCAAGCGGGCGCCAGCGGCGTCGTCACGGCGCTGCATCATCTCAACGACGGTCGCGCGTGGCCGATGGACGAGGTTCTCAAGAGAAAGGCTGAAGTCGAGGCCGCCGGGCTTACCTGGTCGGTGGTCGAGAGTGTCATCGTCCATGAGGACATCAAGACGCGGACTGGTCGCTATCGAGAGCTCATAGACAACTACAAGGCCTCGATCCGCGCTGTCGCTGAAGCCGGCATCGAGACGATCTGTTACAACTTCATGGCGATCACGGATTGGACCCGCACCGACCTCGAATTCCCCATGCCCCACGGTGGCACGGCGCTCAGATTCGATATGATCGAGTTGTGTGTCTATGACCTGTTCATGTTGAAGCGTGAAGGCGCCGAAGCCGATCATCCGCCGGACCGCATCGATGCGGCGAGGAAGCGCCACGCCGTCATGAGCAACAGCGACAAGGCACGGATCGAACGCAATCTCATTGAATGGGTTCCTGCCCGCGAGTTCGTCTATGACCGCGAGAGCTTCCGCCGGCTGCTCGCGATCTATGCCGAGATGACGGTCGAAGACTTTCGCAGCAATCTCTTCGCCTTCCTGGCGGAGATCATTCCGGTGGCCGAAGAAGCGGGCGTGCGGATGGCCATTCATCCGGACGACCCGCCATTTCCTATTTTCGGTTTGCCTCGCGTAGTCTGTCGTGCATCAGATGCCGCCGCCTTACTCGCCAGCACACCGTCGCATGCCAACGGCTTGACCCTGTGTACCGGCTCCTACGGCGCCAGCGCCGCAAACGATCTCGTTGCTATGGCGAGCGCGTTCGCGCCGCAGATTCATTTCGCACATCTGCGCAACGTGACGCGCGAACCGGACGGCTCTTTCCATGAATCCGAACACCTGGGCGGCGACGTGGACATGATCCAGGTCGTCGCGGCATTGATGCGGGAAGAGCGTCGACGCCGAGCCGAAGGCCGCAGCGATTGGGAGATTCCCATGCGGCCGGACCACGGCCACGTGATCCTCGACGATGTGGGAAAGAAAGTGAATCCCGGCTATTCGGGGATCGGACGACTGAAGGGCTTGGCAGAATTGCGCGGCGTCATGCGAACGATCGACGCATTCGATATCTGACATGCTTTGCAGGCGAGTGTCATTTCGCCTGCAAGTCATCGATCAGCCTATCTGACACGTAGTGCGGGCCGTCGAAAAGATAAACCTGATAACCGTGATAGGCCGCGATTTGCGGGCGCAGTTCCGCCGCACTCGCCGCGCGAAAGCCGGTGGCTTGCGGCCGGAACGCCTCCGCGATCACCCGCAAACGGTGTTTGCCCAGTTTATCCGCAAGAGCATCGGCGTATTGGCGTGCAACCTCCGGCCCGCGCGCATGAACCCCGACGCCGTCCTGAAAGAACACGCCCACATCCGCCGGCAGCCACGTGTCCAACCAATCGGCGAGCGGCTTTGCCCCGATGTTTGCGCTGTCGTATACGCTGATCCAGAGCGGACGCGGCAGCTCCCGCAGCAAAGGCGCCATGGACGGCGCCTCGCTCCAGGTCGGATCGACTTCGACCGGAAAGTACCACCCCGCGACATTCAGCGGAGTCTTCCATCGCGAAACCGCGAGAGACAGTTCGGTCAATTCGCGCATCCGCGTGCGTGCAGCGCGCTCATCGAACCTTCCCGCGAGCCCGACGATGACGTCTCTCGCCCACGGTTCTCGCGCGATGCGATCCCAATCCGGCAATCGCAGCGCTGTCGGCAGGCCGATCCCGGGCACAAAGGAGAGGCCGTCCACGACCGTCCATTGGATCAGCAACCCGTCGGCCCCCAACTGCTCCCAAGAGCCCTTGATATCAACCGTCGCGTTGTCCAATTGCCAGACTGTGCCAGCAACCCGGTACGACAATGGCCCGCGCCAGATCATCATGAAGAGAATGGCAATTGCAGCAAGGACGGCAGCTGCGCACGCGAGGATCAGCGCGAGCCGGCGAGATCTCTTCGTCATCGACAACTATGGTCCAATCGCCGCGTGCACGCGACTGCGCCAAGTATCCGCCGCCATCGTCGATTTCGGCTCCCACTGACCCTTCGCATCGGGACCTTGGTGCATTTGCGCTTCGTTGAACTGCCAGACGATCACCTGTGGCGGATTGCTCTTGAAGTCCTTCGACTCGACATATTGCAGAAAAGTGGACCACGGGCCCACGTTGCCGGGATTCCACGTCAGGGAGACGGGTCGATCGAGCGCGTTCGAAAGCGCTTGCGGGAAGCCCAGATACGGCTGGACGAAACTGTTACCTACGACATGTATGAGGGCAGCATCCTCGTCCACCAGCCCCTTGCCGCCGTTGGCGGCAGCGCGGCGAACAGTGAAGACTTCACGGCCGACGGCTTTCTGCTGCTCCTCGGTCATGAAATTCGCGGCGAGATCACCGAAGCGCCGCTCGTTCGACCATTCGCCGAGAACCGTGCCGCCACCCGGCTCGCCGCGGAGTTTCCAGCTGTCCTTGATCGCGCGTGCGGTTGCGGCCGCCGCTGCTTCCGCCGCCCATGCGGTCCAATGGTAGTCGGTGCGGAAGAACGCGCTCTGTTTGTCCTTCAAGTTCGTCTTCAAAATCGACGGCACATCGACACTTTGAAGTCCGGCTTCTTTGAGCGCAACCGTGAGACCCGCATAGCGCGCCGTCACCTCCGCGCTGAGCTTCTGCGTTTCCTGAAGTTTATCAGTATAGAACGGCGCCTTCATGGGAGCCACGACGAGAAGAAGCTCTATCTTGCGCGCGGCGAGATCGTTCTTGACGTCCTTGATCAGGGCAATCGATTGCGCAATGCCCGCATGATCGACCTTGTCGTGGCTCTCCCAACCGGGGAAGAGCCACTTGTCTCGCCCCTCGATCACCGCCGTTTGCGAGAGCGCCGAACTGACGTGTACGGTCGGTACGAGAATGGCGGCAGCGGCGAGCAAATGGAGCGATCTCCGAATTGCAGGCAGGCGGAAAAAGCGTGAAACTCGCGTCATGAATGGTCTCGCAAATAGCGTTTCTCGTCATCGGTCAGAGGTAGATCTAGGGCGCGGATCGGCCACTCCCACACGATCGCCCTCACATCCTTCAACGTCGTTTTGTCGCTCTTGAGAAGTTCGAGCATAGCGCCGGCAAATCCCCCGCCCGCAAGGCTCTTCTGGATCACTTCGCGGGAGAGTTCCGCCTGCAGATAGTCGATGAAACCGGAGTTCAAGGAATAGGATGAACCCGCAAGAAGAACCGAAGGCGACGGCACGTCGTCGAGAAGGCCCCCGGTGCGCTCGATGCCGGCCGTCTCGGGGACTTCCGTATCCGGTGCGGGCCCGAACAAATGCGCCGTCCGCTCCAGATTGGCCAAGCGCATCAGATCGCCTGGTCTCTCGACCGGCCGCTGCGCGCKCGACAGAACGATGGTGTCACCGCCAGAGCCAAGCGTGCGCTCGACAGCTTCTCCAACGCGGCGTGCCGCAAATTGCGCACCGATGCGATCCCAGTGAGTGTCGGTTCTCCAATAACCCGGCTTTGGCCAGTTCGGAACCACGTCGACTTGTTCGAGCGCGAGATCCGCGCTTGCGGCTTTCCAGTGTCCTGGCCGCTCGTGAAGTCGGTCGCTTGCCGCGAGGCCGCATCCTTGCTCCGACGCCAGCTCGGCCTTGTCGGGTACCGGCACCACAATCAAAGCGATGCCGCGGGTTTTCATGTCGGCAGCGATCGCCGCAGCAAGGCGCGCACGCTCGAGCAGGTGATCTTGCGCCCCCGGAACTTCGACGAGCTCCTCCGCGAGAAAGAGCCAACCGGGGCACCCCGCGCGCACCTGCGGGCCCGCATCTCCGGTCAAGGCGTAAAGCCCTCCGTCAACGAATCCATTCAGCGCCTCACTCGATGGGATCCAAGACACCACGGCCTTGTCTATCTTTGCCGTAAAGCGCCCATCGAATATGGCGCCCCATTGCCATTGCGCGGCGAGCTTCTGACCTGAAGGTGAGATTGCGCCTTTCATGACAAACACCAGCCCGGCGCCCATGACGACCAGGAAGACGAGAGTGGAAAGGAGACGGACTCGCTGGAGCATGAGCTAGAACTGAAAGTAAAGGAATGGAACAACAGCGCGCCCTTGCAGCACCCAGAGCGCAACGATCCAGAGTGCGAGGGCCGTCCACGTCTTGAGCTGGAGGCCCAGCAGCGCGAGACGCCCATCGATGAGCTTCAGTGCAGGTGCGTAGATGACGAGCGCTCCCGCCAACATCGCCAGGACCTCGGTCGGGCGAAGCGACGCGAGAAAGGATCCTGAAAAGCCGTTCCCGTTTGCTCCCGCGAGTCCATTCATGATCACACCGAATGACGACCA
>NZ_JBFUKD010000027.1:0-15792 GCF_056401005.1 Microvirga sp. P4_G7
GAGCAACGGACAAGCTTCATCGCGGGCGCGGAAATCTTGCCGCAGACAGCCTCCGGGAGCGGAGACGAAACTCGAGGATGAGCGTGAAATTCCGATCGCTTCGGAAAAGCGTCCCAGCGCGGGGATGCGCCACCCAAATTTCACTTTGTCTTGAAAGGATTTGAGTGGCGCGGGCGACGGGGCTCGAACCCGCGACCYCCGGCGTGACAGGCCGGYAYTCTAACCAACTGAGCTACGCCCGCGCAACAGACCGCCGAAGCGGTGTGGGCGGGGTTTAAGGGCGCCCTCCTGCGCTGTCAAGCGCCTGCACGGCGAATTCGGACGAATGATTGAAACCGTCGGAAAAAACGCTGCAAAAGCGTCGAAAACGCGCGGCAAAAATCGCGACGGCGCGTTTTCAGAAAACAAATGAAACGCGCCGTCAGGGCACGAGGGTTGGGCGCACGTTCGCGCTTCGAATCTCGGCCGAAGAGGCGCCCCAAAGCCGCACGAGCGGAATGGAGACCAGGCAAGCAGAGGAAATGAACACGACGCCCATCAGCAGAATGGTCATTGGAGAACCCCCGATTCGTCGAGGATAGAATGCCTAGACATGGTTAACAAAATCTTGCCAAAGATGCGATAACGTTTCATTGCATCAATATTGCGAGTCTTCAAGCACAACACGTGAATAAAGTTACCGCCCGCGATTTGGTCGCAGGTTTGATGCCAATTGCGTTGTCCGGGCGGTCTTCGGGTTCGTGCGAGGGAGCGCGCCAGGGGCTGGCGGCAATCGCATCCAGCATCGGTCAGCCACGATAGCGGCGAGCGTGCTTGAACATCCAAACGTATGGTGGGCGGTGACGGGCTCGAACCGCCGACCCTCTCGGTGTAAACGAGATGCTCTACCAACTGAGCTAACCGCCCCTGTCACACGACATAAAAAGAGAAGACCGACAACGCAAGCGCCGTCGGTCCTCGAAAAGCAAAAATGCAATCGAAAGAGATTACTTGCCGTTGACGGCTTCCTTGAGGCCGGCGCCTGCGCGGAACTTCGGGGTCTTCGAGGCCGGAACCTTGACCTTCTCGCCCGTGCGCGGGTTGCGAGCCTCGCCGGCGGCGCGGTTTGTCACCACGAAAGTGCCAAAGCCGACGATCTTGACCTCGTCGCCCGACTTCAGAGCGCCGCTGATGGCCTCGATCGCGGCGTCGATGGCCTCGCCAGCCTGACCCTTGGACAAACCGACCTTTTCGGCCACGGCAGCAACGAGCTCGCCCTTATTCATTTTAAAAACCTCCAGTATCGCGACGGCGTTGGGATTGGACTGTGGCCGCCGCATCAGGGATGAACCGTGTGGCCCAAAGCTCAGCCTGTGGCAACCCCCGAAACGGCTTAAATGAGCCATTTTTTGACAGTCCACATCAAAAAAATCCCCCGGATTCGGCATCCGGGGGACTTTTGGTAATCATGCCCTAACGGCATGTATTAGTGGGCGACGACACCCATCGAGTCGTCGTCCGCCGCGGGTGCCTTCGGCGGCACCACGACGGCCTCTTCCCATTCGATACGTTCGGGCATGCGGATCAGAGCGTGCTGCAGCACCTGGTCCATGCGCGAGACCGGAACGATTTCGAGTCCGTTCTTCACGCTGGCCGGAATGTCGGCGAGATCCTTGGTGTTCTCTTCCGGGATCAGCACCTTCTTCATGCCACCCCGCAGAGCCGCCAAGAGCTTCTCTTTCAAGCCACCGATCGGAAGCACCCTGCCCCGCAGCGTCACCTCGCCCGTCATCGCGATATCCCGGCGCACCGGAATGCCTGTGATGACCGAGACGATGGCGGTCGCCATCGCGATACCGGCGGACGGTCCGTCCTTCGGCGTCGCGCCTTCCGGCACGTGGACGTGAATGTCCCGACGATCGAACAACGGCGGCTCGACGCCGAAATCGAGAGCCCGCGAACGAACGTAGGACGCCGCCGCCGAGATCGATTCCTTCATCACGTCCCGCAGGTTGCCGGTCACGGTCATCTTGCCCTTACCCGGCATCATGATGCCCTCGATGGTCAGCAGCTCGCCGCCCACCTCGGTCCATGCCAGTCCGGTGACCGCACCCACCATGTCCTCGGCTTCGACCTCGCCGTAACGGTAGCGTGGCGGCCCCAGGAATTCGGGCATCCGTTCGGCCGTAACGTCGACCTTCTCGACTTTCGTCAAGAGGATCTCCTTCACCGCCTTGCGGGCGAGATTGGCGATCTCGCGCTCGAGATTACGCACGCCCGCTTCGCGGGTGTAGCGGCGGATGAGCATGAGCAAAGCATCGTCGGAGATCGACCACTCCTTCTCCTGCAGACCGTGCTTCTTCAGGGCCGACGGGATCAGGTGCGTGCGGGCGATCTCGGCCTTCTCTTCCTCGGTGTAACCCGCGATGCGGATCACTTCCATGCGGTCGAGAAGAGGCGCCGGGATGTTCAGCGTATTCGCCGTCGTCACGAACATGACGTTCGACAGATCGTAATCGACTTCCAGGTAGTGATCGTTGAACGAGTTGTTCTGCTCGGGATCGAGCACTTCGAGCAACGCCGCCGACGGATCGCCACGGAAGTCCATTCCCATCTTGTCGATCTCGTCGAGAAGGATGAGCGGGTTGGACGTCTTTGCCTTGCGCATCGACTGGATGATCTTGCCCGGCATCGAACCGATATATGTCCGGCGATGGCCGCGGATCTCGGATTCGTCGCGAACGCCGCCGAGCGACATCCGTACGAATTCGCGTCCCGTCGCCTTCGCCAGCGACTTGCCGAGCGAGGTCTTGCCGACGCCTGGAGGTCCGACGAGGCAGAGGATCGGTCCCGTCAACTTGTTCGCCCGCTGCTGGACGGCAAGATATTCGACGATGCGTTCCTTGACCTTGTCGAGGCCGTAATGGTCGGCATCGAGAATGTTCTGCGCACCTTGCAGGTCCTTGCGCATCTTCGAGCGCTTGTTCCACGGAATGGACAGCAGCCAGTCGAGATAGTTGCGCACGACAGTCGCTTCCGCGGACATCGGCGACATCTGGCGGAGCTTCTTCAGCTCGCCCATCGCCTTCTCGCGGGCTTCCTTCGTGAGCTTGGTCTTCTGGATCTTGTCTTCCAGCTCGGCCAACTCGTCACGACCTTCGTCGTCGCCGAGCTCCTTCTGGATCGCCTTCATCTGCTCATTGAGATAGTACTCGCGCTGCGTCTTCTCCATCTGACGCTTCACGCGGGTGCGGATCCGCTTTTCGACCTGCAGAACCGAGATCTCGCTCTCCATCAGGCCGAGGACCTTTTCGAGGCGCTCTGCGACGGTCGGCGTTTCCAGGATCATCTGCTTGTCGGCGATCTTGATCGCCAAATGCGACGCGATCGTATCGGCGAGTTTTGCCGGCTCCTCGAGCTGGGTCACGGCGGAAACGACTTCCGGCGAAACCTTCTTATTGAGCTTCACATAGTTCTCGAACTCGGAAACCACGGAGCGCGCAAGCGCCTCCGCCTCGATCTGGTTGCCCAGGGAATCGGGGAGAGCTTCGGCTTCGGCTTCATAGAATTCGTCGGTGCGGGTGTACGCATTGACCTGCGCCCGGCTCACACCTTCGACGAGCACTTTCACGGTGCCGTCGGGCAACTTCAAAAGTTGAAGAACGCTCGCCAGCGTGCCGACCTTGTAGATCGCATCGGTCGTCGGATCGTCGTCTGTCGCGTCGATCTGCGTCGCGAGCAGAATCGGTCGTTCGGCCTTGACGACTTCCTCGAGTGCCCGAATGGATTTTTCCCGCCCCACGAAGAGCGGCACGATCATATGCGGAAAGACGACAATATCGCGCAACGGCAAGACAGCGTAGGTCCCGACGGTACCCGGGACGATCGGCTGACGCGGCTTCGATTGTGTCATGAGACTTCCTTTCGACTTCGCCCGCTTGCCCCTCGATCGAGCTGGCCAACGGACGGATTACCGGAACGCTCAGGCTTTGGAGTGTGGCTGCGTCCGGGCGTGGGGCCTTCCTCGAGGATGAGCGAAGGGTGGCCACGCGGGTAATGATGTGGCGTGCCGAACACGGGCTTTCAAGATCGTGTTCGGCACGCTGTAACGTGCCTTTGTTCGCCTGGGATCAGGCGCTCGCACTTGCCGTCTGATCGGCCCGATCGCCATGGATAAAGAGCGGTTTTGCCTTCCCTTCCACGACTTCGGGGCCGATGACGACCTGTTCCACGGAATCGAGACCCGGCAGGTCGTACATGGTTTCGAGCAGGATGCCCTCCATGATCGAACGCAAGCCGCGCGCTCCCGTCTTTCGCTCGATCGCCTTGCGGGCAATCAGCGAAACCGCCTCGTCCTGGAAGGTGAGGCTGACGTTCTCCATCTCGAACAGGCGTTGATACTGCTTCACCAGGGCGTTCTTCGGCTCCTGGAGAATGCGCTTGAGGGCGACTTCGTCCAGATCTTCGAGCGTCGCGATGACCGGCAGACGTCCCACGAATTCGGGGATGAGCCCGAACTTCAGCAGGTCCTCGGGCTCGACTTCCCGGAAGATTTCGCCGGTGCGACGATCATCCGGCGACGTCACCGAGGCGGCGAAACCGATCGATGTGCCCCTGCCGCGGCCGGAGATGATCCGCTCGAGGCCGGCGAAGGCGCCGCCGCAGATGAAGAGAATGTTGGTCGTGTCCACCTGCAGGAATTCCTGCTGCGGATGCTTCCGGCCGCCCTGGGGCGGAACGGAGGCCACAGTGCCTTCCATGATCTTCAGAAGCGCTTGCTGCACGCCCTCGCCCGAGACGTCGCGGGTAATCGAAGGGTTGTCCGATTTACGCGAAATCTTATCGATCTCGTCGATGTAGACGATGCCGCGCTGGGCCCGTTCGACATTGTAGTCGGACGCCTGAAGCAGCTTCAGAATGATGTTTTCGACATCCTCGCCCACATAGCCCGCCTCGGTCAGCGTCGTAGCGTCAGCCATGGTGAACGGCACATCCAGGATGCGGGCGAGCGTCTGCGCGAGCAGGGTTTTACCCGACCCGGTCGGGCCGATCAGGAGGATATTGGACTTCGCCAGCTCGACGTCGTTGTGCTTCGTCGCGTGGGCCAAGCGCTTGTAATGGTTATGGACCGCAACCGAGAGAACCTTCTTGGCGTGCTCCTGACCGATCACGTAATCGTCAAGAACGCGGCTGATTTCCTTCGGAGTGGGGACGCCATCCCGTGACTTCACGAGCGAGGATTTGGATTCCTCGCGGATGATGTCCATGCAAAGCTCGACGCATTCATCACAAATGAACACCGTCGGGCCAGCGATCAGCTTACGCACCTCATGCTGGCTCTTGCCGCAGAAGGAGCAGTAAAGCGTGCTCTTGGAGTCGTTACCGCCAGCCTTGCTCATCTATCAAATCTCCAATCGGTGCCCGGGCGATCGGGATCGACCAAGCACCTCCTTAATTGTAGGAGCGTCGGAGCTAACGAAAGGTTCCGACGCCGGATTCGAGMCTCACATTTCCGTTGCTTCTCGAATCCCTATGCAAACACGTGAAATGCGTGCGATCAATAGAAACGGGCCCAGACGCTAAAAAGACGCACCGGGCCCGCCCTTATCCCCAACTATTCAGGGGGATTTAAGTCGTTGGTGCGGCAGGCTCGGGACGCTTCGTAAGCACCTGATCGATGATTCCGAACTCCTTCGCCGCATCCGAAGTCATGAAGTTATCACGCTCCAGGGCCTGTTCGACCGCAGCGATGTCATTGCCGGTATGCTTCACGTAGATTTCATTGAGACGCCGCTTCAGAGCCTCGCTCTCGCGCGCGTGGATCATGATGTCCGTGACCTGGCCCTGATAGCCGCCTGACGGCTGGTGGACCATGATTCGGGCATTGGACAGGGCAAAGCGCATGTCCTTTGCGCCGGCGCAAAGCAGAAGCGAGCCCATGGATGCCGCTTGACCGACACACAGGGTCGAGACAGGGCAGCGGATAAACTGCATGGTGTCGTAGATCGACAGGCCGGAGGTCACGACGCCGCCGGGCGAGTTGATGTAGAAGGAAATTTCCTTCTTCGGGTTCTCGGCTTCGAGGAACAGCAGCTGCGCCACGATCAGCGACGCAGAATAGTCTTCGACCGGCCCGGTGAGGAAAATAATCCGCTCGCGCAGAAGACGCGAATAAATATCGAATGCACGCTCGCCCCGGTTCGATTGCTCGACCACCATAGGCACGAGCGTGCTGTTATAGACCTCTATCGGATCTCTCATCGTCTCACTGCTCCAAAGTCGGCTGCGCGAATGCGCAGCCGTCAGAAATGATGCAAACAGCGAGACGCTTTAACGGAGCGTTACTCGCTCTTGCTGGCCTTTTTTCCGCCCTTGGCCTTGGTGGATTTGGCCTTCGACTTCGACTCGCCCTCTTCGGACTCGTCATCGCCGAAAAGCTCGTCCTTCGACACGGATTCGTCCACCACCTTTACCTGAGAAAGGAGATGGTCGACCACCTTCTCCTCGAACAGAGGCGCGCGGATTTCAGCCAAAGCCTGCGGATTCTTGCGGTAGAAGTCCCAAACCTGCTTTTCCTGGCCGGGGAACTGGCGGACCCGCTCGACGAGAGCCTGAGTGACCTCGTCGTCGGAGATCTTGATATCGGCCTTCTCACCGATCTGCGCAAGGACCAGACCGAGACGGACGCGACGCTCGGCGATCTTGCGGTAATCCGAGCGGGCTTCTTCCTCGGACGTTTCCTCGTCCGCGAAGGTGCGGCCATTGGACTTCATTTCGCCCTCGACCTGAGCCCAGATCGCATTGAATTCCTGATCGACCAGGCTAGGAGGCAGTTCGAAGCCGTACTTCGAATCGAGCGCGTCGAGCAGATCCTTCTTCACCTTGCGGCGGGATTGGGCGTCGAAATCGCGCTGAATGGCGGAACGGATGGCGTCCTTCAGTTTGTCGAGGGATTCCATGCCGAAGCCCTTGGCGAGCTCGTCGTCGATCTTGGTTTCGCCGGGACCCTCGACCTCCTTCACGGTGACATCGAACTCGGCATCCTTGCCGGCGAGATGTTCAGCCATGTAGTTGACCGGGAACGTCACCTTCACGAGCTTCGTGTCGCCGGCCTTGAGGCCGACCAGCTGCTCTTCGAAGCCTGGAATGAAGGTATTGGAACCGATCTCGACGCGGACATCCTGGCCGCTGCCGCCCTGGAACTCCTCACCGTCGATCCGGCCGACGAAGTCGATCGCGACCCGGTCGCCGTCGGCGGCCTTGCCCTTCTTGGACGAGAAGGAGCGGTTCTGCTTCGCCATGCGATCGAGCGATTCGTCGATCTCCGCATCGGAGACCGGCGCAACCGGCTTCTTGACCGTGACGTCGGCGACATCGGCGAGTTCGAACACAGGAAGGACTTCGAGAGCAACCGTGAAAGCCAGGTCGCCCTTGGCGTCCATGACCTTCTCGACCTCGTCCTTGTCCTCAGGGAACTGAACCTGGGGCTCGAAGGCGAGCTTCAGGTTGTTGTCCTCGACGATCTTGCGGTTCGCCTCGTTGACGGCGTTCTGAACCACATCGCCCATGACCGAACGGCCGTAGACCCGGCGCAGATGGGCCAAAGGCACCTTACCCGGGCGGAAGCCGTTGATCCGTACGCGATCCTTGATGTTCGCCAGTTCGCTGCTGAGACGTTGCTCCAGCTCGACCACCGGGAGCACGACCTTGAATTCTCTCTTCAGGCCCTGGGACAGAGTTTCCGTCACCTGCATGATGTTAACTGCCTTCGTTCATTTGAAAAAACTGTCATCCCAGGCTCCGGACGGGGCGGCGTACGCCCTCACCCGATCCAGAGAAACCATCCGGATACCAACCCTGACGGGATTGGTGCGGGCGGAGGGACTCGAACCCCCACGACTTTCGCCGCTGGAACCTAAATCCAGTGCGTCTACCAATTCCGCCACGCCCGCGCGGGAAGCGGCGCTGTCGCGCCACCCTCGTCCGGGACGCGGCTCTATAGCATGCTTGCACGACAAAGCACCAAAAAAGTTACCCCTGCGGACTAGGGCAGGATCGGCGCTGAACCATATGGTACGAGAGGGCCCGACACGGCACATGAAAGCGCATTCGGAATGAGACCAACCGCTTCGTTCTCGCCCACTCGGCGCCTCTTTGGCGCTGGGCTAGCCGTTTCGCTTTTTAGCTTTGATGCAAAGGCGTTATCATCAACCTCTGATTCAAAATCTCAAACCACGACGGCGGCTGAGGGACCGGTCTGGCGCGCGGTGCCCAATCCGCGAATCCTACAGAGCAGCGGGTCGAAGCCGGCCGAGCTTTGGTCCTTCGCGGGCTCCGATGGCGGCGTACTGAGACTCAAGGCCGGCGAAGCGCTCCGGCTGCGTCTCGCAAATGAGACATCGAAGCCGCTCTCTTTGCATTGGCATGGCGTCCGTGGGCCGAACGACATGGACGGCGTCGGCGGCCYGACACAGGCGCCCGTCGCACCCGGGGACAGTTTCGACTACCGCTTCACGCCGCCGGACGCAGGCACGTTTCTGGTCAGGCCCTGCGTCCTCGGCGCAAGCGCCGAACCGACCGAACGTGGGCTCACGGCGCTCCTCGTCGTCGACGAGAAGGATCCTCCCGCCGTCGATCACGACCTTGTGCTGAAGATCGACGATTGGAAACTCGAGGAGGACGGCGCCCTCGCGCCCTTCGAAACCTCGGAGCCTTTCTCTGCCGGCCGGCTCGGCAACGCCTTGTCGGTTAACGCCAAGCCGACGCCGGACGTCATCACCGCGCGTCCCGGCAGCCGCGTCAGGGTGCGTCTCGCCAATGCCTGCAATGCCCGGGCTATGCGCCTTCTCTTCGATCAGCTCAAACCTTACGTGGTCGCCGTCGATGGGCAGCCCACGGACACGTTCGAGCCCCTGAAAGCGTCCCTGCCCTTCCCGCCCGGCAGCCGTTACGATCTGCTCATGGATCTCCCGAACGAGGCCGGCGCGAAAGGCGCGATCGTCGCCCAGATCGGCAGCGGCATGCCGCTCGTTGCGTTTGCGACAGCCGGCGAACCAATGCCCACGCGCGCGGCGATCGCCCCGCTGGCGGCCAACAAGAAACTGCCTGCGGAGATCAAACTTCAGAATGCCGCGCGAAAGGACGTCGTCCTCGAAGGTGGAGGGGCGAAGCAATGGACGATCAACGGCGCCCGCGGAGACGTAAAGGCCAAGCCCCTGCTGAGTGTGAAACGCGGCGCGCCCGTCGTGATCACGCTCGTCAACAAGACGCCCCTGGTGCAGCCGTTCCACCTGCACGGGCATGTCTTCCGCCTGCTTCATCCCCTCGATGACGGCTGGGAGCCCTACTTCCTCGACACCCTGCAGATCCCGGAAAGCCGCACCGTCCGCATCGCCTTCGTCGCGGACAATCCCGGTAAATGGCTCCTGACCTCGACCGTGATGGAGCGGTTCGATACGGGGCTTTGGACGTGGTTCGAGGTGACTTAGAGCCTACTAGCACTCCAAAAGCGCGCGCAGCACGCCCGGCACCAGCTCTGGCAGGTCTTCGGCGATTAGACCTGGCCCGAAATTCGTAGCTGCCTCGGCGTGAATCCAAACGCCGGCGCACGCGGCCTCGAAGGCCGGCATGCCTTGCGCCATCAGGCCGGCGATCATCCCGCACAACGTATCGCCCGATCCTGCCGTTGCGAGATAGGGTGTGCCGTTCTCGTTGATGGCCGCCCTCCCATCGGGTGCGGCAATCACCGTGTCCGCTCCCTTTAGAACCACCACCGCACCTGTGAAGAGCGCGGCTCGCTGTGCCTTCGCCCATTTGGACGGCGCTTCTAGAATGTCCGGGTGGCCTGAAAACAATCGTGCAAACTCGCCGCCGTGAGGGGTCAGCACCGTCGGCGCGGATCGAAAGACTTGATGCAGCTCGGTGGCAAGACTTTCAAAAGACGTCAGGGCGTCTGCATCCAATACGAGACTTCGATGCGCATGGGCGGCGACCGAGACGAGAGCGCGGGTGCCGGAATGGACACCGAGTGCCGGACCGAGCACAAGCGCGTTGAAGCGTTCGTCCTGCAGGATGGCTTGCAGTCCCTCAGGGCCGTCGCAGCCGCGTAGCATGATGGCGGTGAGGTGTGCCGCGTTCACTCCGATCGCTTCTGGGGGAGATGCGACCGTGACGAGGCCCGAACCGATCCGGAGTGCCGCGCGCGCCGCCATGCGCGCCGCTCCTGTTCTTGCCGCCCCTCCCGACAACACCAGCGTATGGCCTCTGTCATACTTGTGAGACGAGCGGCCGGGCCGCGGAAAGGCATGCTCCCAAAGTCCGGGATTGTTTGCGCGGAGCTTGGCGCGAAGTCTTTCGAGGACCTCCGCTTCGACGCCAATGTCGACCACCTCGACCAAGCCGGAATGTTCGCGTCCGGGCAGGAGTAGATGACCTGGCTTCCGGGCGACGAAGGTGACGGTACGCGTCGCATTGACCGCGGCGCCGCGGGATCGCCCCGTATCGGCGTCGATGCCAGACGGCAGGTCGATCGAGAGGATCGGGCAATGTGAGGCGTTCATCCGACCGACGATGTCGCGAGCGGCGCCTTCAAGGTTACGCGTCAGCCCGGTCCCGAACAGGGCGTCGATCAGAAGGTCGGCCTCACCGACCGGCGCTTGCTCCCCGGAGAGCGTCGCGCCGCCCCACTCTGCTGCTACGATGGCGGCATCGCCGCTAAGGTGCGCTCGGTCGCCGAGGAGAGCGACTGCGACGTCGAAGCCCTCGTTGGCTAGACGTGTCGCTGCGACGAACCCATCGCCGCCGTTCTGGCCGGGACCTGCCAGCACGAGAATGCGTGCGCCGGGTTCGACCATTGCCGCCGCAGTGGCTGCGACCGCGCGACCGGCGCGCCGCATGAGCACCAGCCCCGGCGTTCCGGCCGCAATGGCCTCGGCATCGGCCCGTCGGGCTTCCTCACCTGTCAGGAGAATTTCTTTTTCTCTCATCGCCTGAAAATGGCTCAGTTTTCCAACGGAGCGATCAGCAAAATCGCACCTGCACAAACTTTGATCAGAGCCTGCTTATGAGATATGCAAAACATGCCCTCAGAAAAGCAGGTCCGCGTGGAAGAGGGGCGTTCTTTGATGTTAAGAGCGGCAATAGCACGAGATGAAGGCACGCCATCGACCATGAAAAAGATCGAAGCCATCATTAAACCTTTCAAGCTCGATGAAGTGAAAGAAGCCCTTCAGGAGGTCGGTCTCCAGGGCATCACGGTCATCGAAGCCAAGGGCTTCGGCCGCCAGAAAGGCCACACCGAACTATACCGGGGCGCAGAATACGTCGTCGACTTTCTGCCCAAGGTAAAGCTCGAGATCGTCCTCTCCGATGATCTCGTCGAAGGCGCGGTCGAAGCGATCCGAAAGGCCGCGCAGACCGGCCGCATCGGCGACGGCAAGATCTTCGTATCGAGCGTGGAAGAAGCCATTCGCATTCGTACGGGCGAAACCGGATCCGACGCGATCTGATCCCGTACCCTGAACCCGGCCGCTCGCGCCGAGACACTCAACTCAAAGGGCAAAAGAGGACCTCTGGACCATGAAGACCGCCAAGGATGTGCTGAAGGCGATTAAAGACAACGACATCAAGTATGTCGATTTCCGTTTCACGGATCCACGCGGCAAGTGGCAACACGTGACGTTCGACGTTTCCATCGTCGATGAAGAGGTGTTCGCGGACGGCATCATGTTCGACGGCTCGTCGATCGCCGGCTGGAAAGCCATCAACGAATCGGACATGACGCTCATGCCCGATCCGACGACGGCGACCCTCGACCCGTTCTTCTCCGCCGCGACGCTCTCGATCGTCTGCGACATTCTCGAGCCGGCGACGGGCGAGCCCTACAACCGCGACCCGCGCGGCATCGCCAAGAAGGCGGAAGCGTTCCTCAAGTCGACCGGAATCGGCGACACGGTATATGTTGGCCCCGAAGCCGAGTTCTTCGTGTTCGACGACGTGAAGTTCATGGCCGATCCGTACAACACCGGATTCAAGCTCGACTCCTCCGAGCTGCCGACCAACGGCGACACGGATTACGAGGGCGGCAATCTCGGTCACCGTATTCCCATGAAGGGCGGCTACTTCCCCGTTCCGCCGCTCGATTCGGCTCAGGACATGCGCGGTGAAATGCTCGCCGCCATGGCGTCGATGGGCGTGCAGGTGGAGAAGCACCATCACGAAGTCGCCTCCGCTCAGCACGAGCTCGGCATGAAGTTCGACACGCTGCTTCACACCGCCGATCTGATGCAGATCTACAAGTACTGCATTCATAACGTCGCTCAATCCTATGGAAAGACTGCGACATTCATGCCGAAGCCGGTGTATGGCGACAACGGTTCGGGCATGCACGTGCACCAGTCGATCTGGAAGGGCGGCAAGCCACTGTTCGCAGGCAACAAGTATGCCGACCTGAGCCAGGAATGCCTCTATTACATCGGCGGCATCATCAAGCATGCGAAGTCGCTGAACGCCTTTACCAACCCGTCGACGAATTCCTACAAGCGTCTCGTCCCCGGTTATGAGGCTCCCGTCCTCCTTGCCTATTCCGCGCGCAACCGCTCGGCCTCGTGCCGTATTCCGTGGACGACCTCGCCGAAGGCCAAGCGCGTCGAAGTGCGCTTCCCCGATCCGGCCGCGAATCCCTACCTTGCTTTCGCGGCGATGCTCATGGCCGGCCTCGACGGCATCGTGAATAAGATCGATCCGGGTCAGGCGATGGACAAGGATCTCTACGATCTGCCGCCGCGCGAACTGAAGAAGATCCCGACCGTGTGCGGTTCGCTGCGCGAAGCTCTCGCCAGCCTCGACAAGGACCGCGCCTATCTGAAGGCCGGCGGCGTGTTCAACGACGACTTCATTGACAGCTATATCGAGTTGAAGATGACGGAAGTCGCGCGCTTCGAAATGACGCCGCATCCGGTCGAGTTCCAGATGTACTATTCCTGCTGAGGATACGTCTTCCTCCCGGCTGCGAGACCCGCAGCCTATCTAGCCGGGGCCTTTGGCTCCGGCTTTTTTATTGTAACGAAGGCGCCTTGCTCGCCCAACCGGCAACCCACCGCCGTCTCAGCTCGTCTCCCTCACCCTTGAAGGTCGCGCCCGTCAGGCGCGCGGACACAACGCGATCAGCACGGAAATTGCGCAGATCCCGACGTAGCTGGCACCAAGCCACGACGTTGGCCGCCTCTGGATAATAGATCAGCGCGATGGGCCGAATCTCTCTTTGGGAAGCACGACCCAGCTCGTCGCAATAGGCAATGTCGATGATCTGCTCTTCGCGGATCGCTCCGCGGACCATCGCCAGATCGATTCCGGTGGGTTCCGGCGAAGCAGCGCCCCAGGCATGCAGCGCCTTCGCATTCAACGCCTGACGGAGAGGCGAAGGCATGACAGCCGCGATCTTCTTGTTGACGCTTTTCGCGGCACCTTTGAGCGAAACGTCGCCCGTCCGGTCGAGAAAGGCGAGCGCCAGCACGATCGCCTCTGTTTCCTCGACGGAGAACATGAGCGGCGGGAGCTCGAATCCGGGCCTCAACACGTAGCCGATTCCACGACCGCCCTGGATCGGAATTTGCATTGCCTGCAAGGCGACAATGTCACGGTACACGGAGCGCGGTGTAACCTTCAGCTCCCGTGCCATCCGGGCGGCGGTCAAAGGCCCTTCCGACACCCTCAGCATCTGAATGATCTCAAACAGGCGAGAAGCCTTGCGCATGTGGATATGCTCCACGCAACTGACAGAACGCTGTCAGTTGGCTTTGGGAGAAGCGCCCCTCAACCCATTGAATTCAATAGATGGACGGTCGATGGATAGCGGAGTGAAAGGCGCGCTACTGACATGACATATACCGAGAATCTCTGGGTCTTCGCCATCCTTCTGTTTGGCATCATCATCGTGCCGGGGATGGACATGCTCTTCGTCCTCGCCAACTCGCTCAGTGGCGGTCGCCGCGCCGGGCTCGCCGCAACGGCTGGGATCATGATCGGAGGCGTCGTTCATACGATCTTCGGCGCCGTCGGCGTCGGCGTGCTTTCGCGTCTGTCACCCTCGGTCTTCACGGGGCTTCTTTATGCCGGCGCCGCCTACATGACGTGGATCGGCGTGACCCTCATGCGCAGTTCCATTACGGTTGGAACGGTCGGCGGCCTGCAATCTCGAACGCAATGGGTCGCATTTCGCCAGGGAGCAGTCACATGCCTGCTCAATCCCAAGGCTTATCTCTTCACGATCGCGATCTACCCGCAATTCCTGCTGCCTCGGTTCGGCTCGATCGCGGCGCAGGCCATGGTGATGGGAGTAATGACCATCGCGATGCAATTAAGCGTCTATGGTGGCCTTGCGCTGGCCGCTGGATGGAGCAGGAGATTCCTGGTGTCCAAACCCCGAGTCACGATCCTCATCGGACGCGTCGCCGGACTGCTCTTCATCGCGGTCGCTGCGATCACGGTATGGCGGTGAGCTTCGCTCCCAGTCCGCCCTCGCGCGAATCGTGACACCGGCTCATCCGAGGTTGGGGCGGGGCCCTCCAACAGCAAAAAAGGCCCGGTGTTTCCACCGGGCCTCTTCAATCGCCGAAGCGATAAGTCTTAGTAGCTGCTGAACTTGTAGTTCAGGCCAGCGCGAACCACGCCGAACTCGGCGTTGCTCTTGCTGCCGAAGTAGCCGTACACGTTGTTCTCGGTGTCGAGGTTCACGTACAGACCTTCGACCTTGGCGGTCAGGTTGTTGGTGAACGCGTATTCGACACCACCACCGACAACCCAGCCGGTGTTCGTGCTGTCGCTGTTGCCGTAGTAGAAGTTGTTACCCGGGGTGAACAGCGAGCTCGAGCCCTGCGCGATGTCGCCGTAAGCGAAACCGGCGGTGCCGTACACAAGAGCGCGGTCGATTGCGAAACCGGCGCGAGCGCGCAAGGTGCCGAACCAGCCATCGCTGTTGTTGTCGTTGCCGATGTAACCAGCGTAGTACGAGTTACGACGTCCACCACCGATGTCGGCGTACTGGATGTCGGTCTCGAGACCGATCACGAACTGGCCGATCTGGTAGTTGTAGCCGATCTGTGCGCCGCCGACGAAGCCGCCGTCGCTGCCACCGCCAGCATAGTATCCGAGAACCGGATCATAGTAGCTGCCGTTGTCGTTGGTGTTCCAGCCGTATCCAGCGTTCACGCCGACGTAGAAGCCCGTCCAGGTAAAGACCGGGACGACCGGGATGATCGGAGCAGGAGCGCGGCGCGACGGAAGGTCGGCGGCGAGAGCGCCGACCGTCAAGCCGAGAAGTGCAACCGAGGAGAGGAGAATCTTTTTCATTTTGTGACCCATGAATGCTTAAGTCCGAACACGGTATTAGCCGAGTCCCGCCCCAAGGTCTGTCACTTTCTTGCAACACGACACATTTGAAGCGTGATACCGCCATACATCAGGCAGGCGCGAACGTCGACCAAAAGTCATTCTTTGTCCAAGCGCCGGCAGGGGAAATTGCTATGCGCAGAATTTATCGTTTATTTTCAATAGTTTAAAAAAATCTTACGCAAAACATAACGCTGCGTAACGTCCGTAACGGAAATTTGACCATAATCCCAACCGGGCAAAATTGAGACTTGGCGATACGTGTTCATCCGCACGTGAGCCACATTTCCAGTGCGTTTGTTACAGCTTCCGGACGTTCCAATGCTGACAGATGGCCAGCTCCGGGAATCACCACGAGCGAGGCCCACTCGATCAGATCGGACATTTCCCGGGCCACCTCAGGCGGTGTGAGTGTGTCCTTCTCTC
>NZ_JBFUKD010000028.1:0-15530 GCF_056401005.1 Microvirga sp. P4_G7
GCATCTCCCGTGCCGCGAAGGGAGGCCGCGGTTCCAACGCATTGGACGAAGCCGTCGATCCGCCCGCCGGTCTGCGCCCAGATCTCATCCGCGAGAACGCCGTAAGCTGCGAGCTGGTCCGTGTTCCTCATCTGGTCGGTCCAGTAGCCACCGTTTTCCAACGCGATGACGCGCGCCGCTTCGATCATGTCGCGTGTCAATTTCTCCGTCATGCGCCCGCCGTCGCTCGCTACGATCTCGAGCTTCGCACCAAGAATCCGCATGTGATCGAGCTTCTCGCGGGCGAAGGCGTCCGACGTCACGATATGGAGTGGATATCCCTTCACTGCGCAGACGAGAGACAAGGATACACCCGTGCTTCCACCTGTGTATTCGACGACGGATCCACCCGCCGAGAGACGGCCATCCGCCTCCGCGGCCTCGATCATCGCCAGCGCCATGCGGTCCTTCATGCTCCCCGTCGGGTTCTCGCTTTCCAGCTTCAGGAGGATGCGCGCCCCGCTTCTCGACAGAATCTTGCGCAAGGGCAGTAGCGACGTGCCGCCGATACGATCAAGTATGCTTTGCTTTGCCGGATTCATGAGGCGATCCCTGTCATCTGCAATCGAACGTTCCTGATACGCCGGCTCCTCCAAGTTGTGCGGTACGGAATCCGGACTTCTCGGGCGAACCGCGAGATGGTAGCCCTTTGCGATGTCGAACTATGGCCAGTTTTGTTCCAGCGCACGTGCTCTCGACGTCGTCGGCGGTCGTTGGACGCTCCTTGTCGTGCGTGAAATCCTCTGCGGCAGCCGACGCTTCAACGATATTCGTCGCGGCATCCCGCGGATCTCGCGCACCGTGCTTTCGGAACGTCTGCGCAGTCTGGTGCTCGTCGGCGCCGTCGCTCGCGTCGAGGGTGCCCATGGGCCCGAATATCACCTCACCGAAGCCGGTGAAGAACTGGCGACGATCGTCGGGGCGATGGCCACGTGGGGCCAGCGATGGTTGCCGCGACGGCCGCAGGACGAAGACCTCGATCTCGAACCCCTCCTCGTGGACATGCAGAGACGCGTCCGTCTGCACGCGCTGCCGCGCGAGCCTCTCGTCGTCCGCTTCGAAATCCAGAAGAGCCGCCAAGCGCGCTTCATGCTGCTCGCGCTGAACGAGGTGTCGGTCTGTACGCAGAACCCAGGCTTTCCGGAGCTCCTCTGCGTCCGTGCTCCCCTCGCCGCGCTGATAGCCTGGTGGCGCGGCGATGTCGGCTACGCCGCGGCGCAGCGGATGGGACTTGCCGTCGACGGGCCCCGCGACCTCGCCCGGGCGTTCCCGGATTGGTTCGACCGCTATCTGTTCGCGACGATCAGCCCGGCCAAGGAAGTGATCGACTGACCGTCTGGGCGTCCTTCCGTCGCGATCTTGCCCGAAGTCCCGGGAAGATCATCGACGTTCCGTGGGCAAGCGAATGGTCCGATCAACGCCTGTGCGCTGGGGGATAATTTCGGCAGCTGACGGGAACCGAACTGAGCAGTTGCTGTTTTTGATGGGCGGAAGGCGTGGTCGCGCTTCTTCCCGGGGGATCAATGGAACAGCCACCGCTGGTAGACAAGATTCTGCGCGATCGCGATCAAGTGCAGCAAATCGTGGCGGCCCTCGTGGAGGGCATCATCATTCTGCATGCGGATCGCCGGATCGTATGGGCCAATGACGCGGCGCTGCGGATGCACGGCGTCGACGCCCTCGAAGATCTGGGCGGTTCAGCAGATGGCTATTACGATCGTTTCGAACTGAAGTTTCGCAACAACCATCGCCTGCCAGCGGAAGGCTACCCCATCGAGCGCGCAGTTTCCGGCGAAAATTGTCGGGACATGGTGGTCGAGGTCAGGCCTCGCAGCGATGAAGATGCTCTGTGGATTCATTCGATCAGCAGCGTCGCTGTGCTGGATTGCGACAACGAGATCGATTGCTTCGTGATCGTCATCAGCGATGTGACGGAACGCTTCGAGGCGGAGGATCGCTTCGAGAGCGCCTTCAACGCCAACCCGGCGCCCGCATTGATCTGCCGGCTGGCCGATTTACGCTATGTCCGAGTCAATCCGGGTTTCCTCGAGATGACCGGCTTCTCGCGCAATCAGGTCGTCGGACGCTCGACCTACGAACTCGACATCTTCTCTCAGGCTGAACGACGCGAAACGGCGGTCGAACGTCTGAGAGAAGGCGCAACCGTGCCGCAGATGGAATCCTGCGTTCCCGTTCAAGGTGGCGGCTACAAGTTCGTCATCGTCGCCGGCGAGCCGATCCGGATCGGGGATGAGGATTGCATGCTCTTCACCTTCGCCGATCTCGACTTGCGCAAGAAGGCGGAGACAGCTCTGCGCGAAAGCGAGCAACGATTTGCGAAATCGTTTCAGCTGTCTCCGGTGGCACAGACGATCGCGACGCGTGACGGCTTCAAGATCACAGAGGTCAACGCGGGATTCCTCGAAATGACGGGACTCGCGGAGGAGGAGGTTGTCGGACGGAGTGCGAAGGACCTCGGCTTGTGGGCAGACAACGCAGCCCAGCGACAATTCGAGGCAACGCTCGCGCGAGCCGGCCGCGTCCACAACATGGACATGCAGATGCGCGTGAAGGACGGAGCGTTGATCGATTGTCTGATATCGGCGGAAGAAGTTTCGATCAACGAGCAGAAATGCGTCCTCATCGTCGTGCAAGACATCACCGATCGCAAACGATCCGAAGATGAGTTGATGGGTGCGATCGAGGCCGTGATGGCCGACACATCCTGGTTCAGCAGAACCGTCGTGGAAAAACTCACGGCGTTGCGTCGCGTCTCCCACATGTCCATCTCCGCCGAAGTCGACGAACTGACGGAGCGGGAGCGCGACATCCTGCTTCTCATCTGCCGCGGACAGAGCGATCTGGAAATGGGGACGACGCTCAATCTGTCGCGCAACACCATCCGCAACCACGTGTCGTCCCTCTATCGCAAGATCGGCGTCAACCGGCGCGGCGCGGCGATCATCTGGGCGCGCGAGCGAGGCATCTCAGGTCAGGATTCGATTCCCTCAAAGGTGAGACGTCATGCCCCAAACAAGAGACAATTCCGCAAGAAGGGACGGAAATACTAGTATCTCTGGTACTTCCGGCTCTTGTGGAGAGGTTGCAATCGGATCATTCAAGCGCTCGGTCCCTTTTCATCCACAGCTCGCGCGATTTCGGCTGCCGAAGTCATGACTGCCTGAAGGACTATCAATGCAATTCAAGCTTTATCCTGACGCTGCCCCCGTTCCGTCGGGCGTTCCGGGTCTCGATGACATTCTGCAAGGCGGCTATTCCGCCAGCCGCGCACATCTCGTCGAAGGACGTCCCGGATGTGGCAAGACGACGATCGGGCTGCAATTCCTCATGAGCGGCGTCGAACGTGGCGAGCGCTGCCTCTACATCACGTTGTCGGAGAGCAAGCGCGAGCTCCTTTCCGTCGCGGCCAACCACGGCTGGTCCCTCGACGGGATCGACATTTACGAACTCGTCCCGCCTGAACTCAGCCTTGATCCGAAGCAGCAGCAGAGTCTCGTCTACGCGTCCGATCTCGAACTCGGCGAGACGGTGCAACTCGCTTTGGCCGAAGTGCAGCGGGTCCAACCGCTGCGCGTCGTGTTCGACAGTCTGTCCGAGATCAGGCTCCTGTCGCAAGGGTCGTTGCGCTATCGGAGGCAGGTTCTCGCACTGAAGAGCTTCTTCCTCCTCAACAACATCACTGTCTTGATGCTGGACGATCTCACCTCCGAACAGGACGATCTCAACCTCCACAGCATCAGTCACTCGGTCATCAGGCTCGAACAGCTCGCGCCCGACTACGGCAGGGAGCGTCGGCGGCTTCGCGTGGTGAAAATGCGCGGAACGAACTTCCGTGGGGGCCATCACGACCTCATTATCAATCGTGGTGGCGTGCGCGTCTTCCCTCGGCTCGTGGCGGCGGATCATCATCAGGATTTCCCGTCCGACCGGATTACCAGCGGCGTGATCGGGATGGACGACCTGATGGGAGGCGGATTGGACCGCGGCACGAGCACGTTGATCATCGGACCGTCCGGCGCGGGCAAGTCGTCCCTCGCTGCGGGATACGTCCACGCGGCGCTCGGTCGTGGCGAACAGGTTCTCATGATCAGCTTCGACGAAACCACGCGGATCCTGCAGGAGCGCACAGCAGGAATCGGTATGGACCTCAGACCGTACATCAAGAACGGCTCGCTTCGGGTCGAGCAGATCGATCCCGTCGAGGTGACGCCCGGCGAGTTGTCAGGCCGCGTCCGGGATGCGGTGGAGCGGGAGAATGCGCGCATCGTCGTCATCGATAGTTTGACCGGGTATCTCAACGCGATGCCGGAAGAACAGTTTGTCGTGCTGCAGATGCACGAAATGCTGACATATTTGAATCAGCAGGGCGTCGTGACGATTCTCGTTCTGGCGCAGCACGGCATGATCGGGCAGATGGCCTCGCCCGTGGACCTCACCTACCTCAGCGATAGTGTCGTCCTGCTCCGTTATTTCGAAGCCGAGGGGCGGATCCGTCGCGCCTTGTCCGTCGTCAAGAAGCGAACCGGCGCGCATGAAGATACAATCCGGGAATTGCGGATCGATCACGAGGGGTTGCGCGTTGGTGATCCGCTGCGCCATTTCCGAGGCGTGCTGACCGGAGTACCGACATTTGAAGGCCGAGGTGCCACCTTGCTCGACGAGCGCGCCGACGATGGCGCGAAATGACCCGTCGACTGCCCTGATACTCGCTCTCGTCGGACGGGACGGGGCCGTCGCCCAGAGGATCCTCACCGAGGTCGGAATCCAGGCGCAGACYTGCGCAGACTTGACGGACATGCTGGACGCCCTGCCGCGCGCCGGATGCGCCGTGATCACCATCGAGTCCCTTTCGGCCGCGGAGCGCCCGGCTCTCGTGGAATGGGCGGGCCGCCAGCCACCGTGGTCCGATATGCCGTTTATCCTTCTCAGCGAGCGTGGGATCTCGCCGGATGCCGGGCTGACCGAAATGCTGGGAAACGTCACCGTGCTGGAGCGCCCGTTTCATCCGACGGTCCTCGTCAGCGCCACGCGCTCGGCGCTGAGAGCGCGAGGCAGGCAGCGGGAGGTGGAGGCCCATCTCCACGAGCGTCAGCAGGCGCACGAGCGGCAGGCGCTCTTGATCCGCGAGCTCCATCACCGGGTCAAGAACACCCTGTCCACGGTCCAAGGCCTTCTCGGCGGGACGCGCCGATCGAGCCATTCGATGGACGAGTTTTATCAGTCGTTCTCGGATCGCATCATCTCACTGTCGAAAACGCATACGCTGCTGACCGAGGATTATTGGCAGACAGGGTCCCTGATCGAGATTCTCAAAGCGGAGCTGGGGCCGTATGACAGCCGGCCGGCGCGGCGCATCAGCCTCAATGGCCCGCATGTGGAGCTCTCATCCGAATACGCCATTCCGATCGGCATGGCGATCCACGAGCTGACGACGAACGCGGTGAAGTATGGTTCGCTGTCGACGCCCGCAGGCCGGGTGGACGTGACGTGGGACGTCGAACTCAGCGATGCGCGCAAGACGCTGCATTTCATGTGGGCCGAACAGGGTGGCCCACTGGTCAGGAAGCCTCAGCGTCGGGGCTTTGGCTCGACCTTGCTGCAACGGGTTCTGACGACGCAGTGCAGTGCGAAAGTCCGATCCGACTTCGAACCGCAGGGGCTGCTGTTTCAAATGGAAGCGACACTCGCCCCGGATCATTCCGGCGAGAAGTGAAGCGCCGGCTCCTCCACGCGCCCCGAAAGCGTCTCGCGAACGAAATCGACGAACAGCTTCGCGGCGTTCTCGCCCATGCCCGTCATGCCGGCTTCCTCGCAACTCATATGAAATTGCAGGGACCCGAAGAGCGCCGTCTTTGGATCGCGAACCTGGTAGGCGGCGATCTTGATGGCGCCGGCGCTCATGATCCGCTCCACCCGGACCTGGTCCACGCTGTCGTAGAAATCGTTGGCCGTCGTCATTCTCGCACCTTCGAGAGATTAACAGGCCTTAACCTTTAGGGCGTGACGCTTTCGTGGCGCTTGCAATCACGCGACGAACGACATCAGCATGACCGTAATAACATTCGCATTGCTGCCTCTCGCCGTCACGCGCCACGCCTCATGGGGAAACCAATGAATCGCAACGCGGCAGTGACTGATGCCTCGGCTCAACTGTGCAAGGGCAGAGGTAGAGCCGTTGACCGTCCCGCGAAGAGCGCGTGCGCAGAGGAGAGCACCGCTCCTCTGCGTGCCCCACGAGTGAGAAGAACGAAGTTCTTCTCGATTTTGGCAGATCCTGGCGATTGTCGGACGGGTCGACGAACATGATGTCGTACCGTCCACCGCTGAAGAATGAACCGTAGAGATCAAGAAGACGGCGCTGGAAAATCGCCGGGTTCTTCTCCGGTTCGCGCGAAAACACAACGGCCGGTTGGCCGGACGCGGGTCCGACCAGCAGGCTTCCCACTTCCCGTGCAATGGCGATCTGCTCGGGCTTGAATGCAAAACGTCCTCGCTCGATCGTCCATGCGGAGGCTCCTGCGACGGCGAGCGCAAGCGTGCAAGCAACGAGCGCGCCACCTGCGAACATGGCGCGACCGGCACGCCAGGCGAGAAACGACGAGATGGCAACCGCTATGGGAGCCAGCACCCAGGGAATGAACAAGCGGTTGTTGAACCAGAGGCTGAATGTCGTCGTGTGGATGCCTTGAACGCTCGTCAGGCTCGCGCTGATGTCGAAGACGCGTCGCGCGCGAAACACCAAGAGACCGAAAAGGACGAGCGCGACGGCGAAGGCGGTTGATGCGAGAAGCCCGTAGAGCCTCGTTTGCACGGGCGCGCGCGCCAAAGCCTCGATGCGTCCGAAGCACACAATGATCAAGAGTGGATAGGTGAATTCGAAATACCGCGAACTCATGAATTCCGGGCGGGCGCTGTTCACCAAGTACGAKAGGTCGTGAATCAAGGTCACGCCGATGTAGAAGGTCAGGAAACCGAGCGACAGAGTCTCGAACCGGATCGCGTGGTCGCAGAAGGCGGCGCGAATACGGTTCGCCACCGGAAGGGACGCAATGCGCTGTCTCCAATCCAACTTGGCGAGACCGAGCAAGAGAGGGAGAAAGGGAGCAAGAACCACGCCCAGGTAAAGGGCGTACAAGATGATCCACCGCCAAGCCCGCTCGCCCGTAAATTGCCCCGTCCTGAACACCGCGTCCGACGTCTTCAGGCCGATTGCTGCATCAAGCCGAATGCCACGCGACGACGCGAATGCGAGCCACATTCCGACCATGAGACCGATTGTAAGAACGGCAACGCTCGAATCCGCGAGAAGCGACGACACACGTCTTCCCGCGCCGGCTCGATCGAGGAAGGTGAAAGCCATCCAGAACACAAGCAACGCTATGGATGCCGGAAGCATGATGAACTTTGTCAGAAAACATCCCGCGATGGCAGCACCGACAGCGATGTCGCGCAGCCACCGTCGCGAGAATGCATGGTCGCCTGCGACGACCATGAACATCGCACAGAGGAAAACGGGTATGGCGAGATTCTCCGCCATCAGGAAGGAGACGTTGGCCGGAAAAGGGACGAGAGTGACTGCGACGGCCGCGCCGAGAGCGAGGGAGCGTCGCATGATACGGCGGGCAAGGCCGTAGGCGGGGAAGATGGACGCAGTGTAGACGAGGCAGTTCAGAACGAGCATCGCGTCGTAGAACCGGGCCTTGAAGAGAAAGGCCGGAGAGAGCAGCAGCGGATAGAGCGGCGGGTAGACGAACTGTGCCCATTTCCATTTGTAGGGCGCGTCGCCGAACAGTGCCGCCGCATGCCAGTGATAAAGCCACTCGTCGAATGCTACCGTCGGCCCGTCCCCAGGCCAGATCACGACCATGCGCAGGATGCTGACAAGGAGCCAGATTGCCACCAGCGCTACACCACTCGAGATCAGGGCGGTTTCCTGCGGTGACAGAGCGCGCCTGATTCGGGACATTATCCTCCGCCGTGGTGGCGGAGGCTCAGCTTCGGCCGACATTGCGTCCCCTCCCAGCGCCGCCCGAACGTCGGCTCAGTCGCGATTGCGCTCTCCGACGAGAAGCAGATTGCTCGTCCAGCCGAAGAGCGATGCTGTTTCGATGCGGGTTTGAAACTGCGGCAGCGCCGAGGCGATCTCGCGAAGTTCCGTTGCTGTCATGAGATTCAAATTCTCTTCCTTGGCAAAAAAACCGTGTCCCAACGACATCAGGATCGCACGATGCCAGCGCTTCGGCAGCCAATGGATGAGAGGAAACTGGGTATGATAGTCGATTGGAAACCAGCGATTCGGAGTCGTGAGAAAGAACCCTCGTTTTGCCACGCGAGCGCATTCGGCAATGAAACGCGCCTGGTTATCCGCCGAACCCACATGCTCCAAAACCGCAGACGAATGGACGAAGTCGAAAGACCCATCCGCAAAAGGCATGTTCAAACCGTCTGCGTGGACGAACGTGACGCCCGGATAGGTGACTTCCAAGTGTGAAGCATCGTCGACCCCGCACGCCGTAATCCGATCTTTGTGCGGGTAAAGGGCTTCGAGATAGTTGGAAGATTCATAAGTCACGTCCGACGTTGCGCCGACGTCGAGAACCGTTGCTTCGGCGTCGGGACGAAACGCCTCCATAAACATCATGAACATGTCACGCCGAACGCGTGCCGCGACGCGGACCGACAAGCTACCGGCCGGTGCGAGATTGTACTGCGCGTTTACGGGTCTGCTCATTGCGGTCTAAACGCCCATCGACTCAAGAAGAGGTAATTTCCGACGATCACGATAGCGCCCGACAGCGCGAATATGACGAAATCCGGCAGATGAGGCGCGCGGGAGAACGTTTCCGATAACGCAGACGAGACGATTGTRTTGATCACTTGCACGCCACAATAGCGCGGAAACGCGATCGCGTGGGGCTGGTCCGACCGAAAGGCCAGTCGCTTCTGGCCGAGATAGGCGAAAGGGATGCACATCAGATAGGCGATGGCACTTGCGAGCCACGGAGACACGAACAGAACATCTCTGAGTGCGGTGGCGATCACCACATAGGCGGCCGCGGCGAGCAAGCCGACGGCGGTATAGCGTGAGAATTGCCACTTGGATGCAAGCGTGACGAGACGGAGCATCACGTTTGGTCTTTGCGGTGGAAGGGGATCTCGAGCATGCCCAGCAGAAACGCTGCAAATGCAGTCTGGACGGCGACGAGAACCGTGCAAAGCGAAACGACGAGTACCCTTGGAACGGCGCGCGACTCGAGGCTGCCGAATCCGACATCGGACCACTGCTTCGTCGACCATAACACCCCACACAGGCCCACGAGCAGAAGAAGCGCTGCCAGCTGCACGAGACGATCGGTCGAAACCCACCCCAGCAGCCGCTCCGATCGCGACGTCCGCGGCAGAAATCCTGCCTTGCTCGCGAACATGCGCGCGATCGCGCCGAGAACAATCAGTTGAACGCCGAGGACGACGAGGAAACATGCGCCGATCAGGCTGTTCAAATCGAGCGCGATGTTGCTCCCAAACCTGACCGGGCCGCGGATCAGCATGGCGACGAGCGGGAGTCCGAGCAAAACGAGGAATCCACCCGGTACGAGAAAGAGCCAGCGCGGACTGTACATGAGCAGAAACTTGAGATGCCGCCAGCCGTCTCGCCACGTCTTGAGGTGGGGTGCGCGACTTCGCCCGTCGACACTCAACGTCGTCGGCACCTCGACGATCTTGAGCGAGCCGAGCGCGCTGCGCACCACCATCTCGCTGGCGAATTCCATCCCTGTCGTCTGAAGGCCCAATCCGCGGATCGCGGCGGTTCTGAATCCACGCAGGCCGCAATGGAAGTCGTTGACGGGAATGTTGAAGAACAGGCGACCGATGAAGCTGAGGACGGGATTACCCAGATAGCGGTGCAGGACCGGCATCGCGCCTGGCTGGATCCCGCCCTTGAAGCGATTGCCCATGACGAGATCGGCGCCGTCGCGCAGGCGCTCGACGAAGGGCATCAGGTTGGAAAAATCGTAGCTGTCGTCCGCGTCGCCCATGACGATGAAACGGCCGCGCGCCGCTTCGATGCCACCCATGAGGGCCGCACCATAGCCACGCTCTGGAATGGGAACGACGCGGGCCCCGAGTGCTTCAGCGAGACCCTGCGATCCGTCGGTGCTGCCGTTGTCGGCGATCAGGACTTCGCCCGATATGCCCGACTTTGCCAGGAACGCATTGGCCTTCCCGACGCATTGCACGATCGTCTCGGCTTCATTGAGGCAGGGCATCAGGATCGTCAGCTCGACATCGCCGCCGTCGGATCTTTCGGCAGGAGTGGCGCTCGAGAGGATTGCTGAGGCGGCGGACATTGAGGCGGCGGACATTGAGGCGGCAGACGTTGAGGCGGCAGATGTTGAGGCGGCAGACATGGAGCGGATCCTCAAACCGGCGTCCGATCGATTGAAATCGATGGCGTCAATTGCTTCAATATTACGTTTCAAACGAAGAATGAAGACATTTCCGAGAGGCCCCAAATCTTTTTCGAGCCTGTGATACCCGGCATGTCTCGTTCAAATCGTCTGATTGTAGGCACCGACCTCGGGATTTTCGCGCAACACGCTGTCGACGCCCTTGAACATGGCATGCAGGCGTTCTTCCGAGACGGGGCTTTCCACGACGACGACCAGCTCAGGTTTGTTCGAGGAGGCGCGAATCAAGCCCCAGGTGCCGTCCTCGGTCCGGATGCGTACGCCGTTGACCGTGTTCACCTCGACGATCCGATGACCGGCGACAGGCTCGCTCGCGTCCGCCATCGCCTTGAAGCGCTTGGTAACCCGCTCGACCACGTCATATTTCACTTCGTCGTCGCAATGGGGGGACATCGTCGGCGAACCCCAGGTCCGCGGCAGGGCGGCATAGAGATCGGCCGTCGACTTCGAAGGGTTGCGGTCGAGCATGTCGAGAACGGCGATGGCGGTGACCAGGCCGTCATCGTAGCCGCGGCCGATCGGTGCGTTGAAAAAGAAGTGCCCGGATTTCTCGAAGCCCGCCAGGGCGTTCAATTCGCGCACGCGGCGTTTGATGTAGGAATGGCCGGTCTTGTAGTAATCCGTCTTGGCGCCCTGCGCGATCAAGACCGGATCGGACGAGAAAAGGCCGGTCGATTTCACGTCGACGACAAACTGGGCATTGGGGTGAATGCCCGATAGATCCCGCGCCAGCATGACGCCGATCTTGTCGGCAAAAATCTCGTCGCCATGATTGTCGACGACGCCGCAGCGGTCGCCGTCGCCGTCGAAGCCGAGGCCGAGATCGGCCTTGTGCTCCTTCACTGCGGCCGCGATGGCATGAAGCATTTCCATGTCTTCGGGGTTCGGATTGTAATTCGGAAAGGTATGGTCGAGGTCGACGTTCAGCGGCACGACCTCGACGCCGAGTGCTTCGAGGGTCTGCGGCGCGAAGGCGCCTGCCGTACCGTTGCCGCAGGCGACAACGGCCTTGATCTTGCGCTTGAAGCGGGGCCGGTCGGTCAGATCGGCGATGTAGGTCTCGGCAAAACCCTCCACGAAGCGATAGCTGCCGCCGTCGCGATGCTCGAAAGCACCCGCAAGCACGATTTCCTTCAGCCGCCCCATTTCCTCGGGGCCGAACGTGACGGGGCGCTGGGCGCCCATCTTCACGCCGGTCCAGCCATTGTCGTTATGGGACGCCGTGACCATGGCGACGGCCGGCACATCAAGGGCGAATTGGGCAAAATAGGCCATCGGCGACAGGGCGAGGCCGATGTCGTGAACCTTGCAGCCGGCGCTCATCAACCCCTGGGCGAGGGCAATCTTGATGGCCATCGAGTAGCCGCGAAAATCATGGCCGACGACGACTTCGCGAGGGACACCGAGTTCTCCGAGCAGGGTGCCGAGCCCCATTCCCAGGGCCTGAACGCCCATCAGGTTGAGTTCAGGAGCCACGTCCGAGCCAGGATGCCCGAACCACCACCGGGCGTCGTATTCCCGAAAGCCGGTCGGCTTGACCAGGGGAGTGGTCTCGAAGGCGAGGGTGTTCACCCGAACGTCCGGCGAAGGCTTAACGAACATCAGAAATTCCCGATTGCGATGGCGCCTACGCCTATTATAGGCGATACAGGCTTTCAAGCGGTGCTAATCCATGCCGTATGAGGGATGAAGGCGAACTGCAATTCTGTTGCGCAAATGTCACTTGCGGCGATTTAGCCGTCAAATGCGAAGCTTACCCGCCGCAATTTTGGTTGCGCTGGGCGACAAGAATCGGTTTTCCATCTCCGATTGATATTCCGGAGCGAACCATGAATCAGCGTACCGTCCTTTGGAGCGTCCTGGCGCTCGCCGCCTTGACGAGCCCAGCCTACGCCTACCTCGATCCCGGCACGGGTAGCATCCTGCTCCAGGCTCTGATCGGCGGTATCGCTGCAAGCGTGACCGTGCTCTCGCTTTACTATCAGAAGGTCAAGACTTTCTTTTCCGGCATTTTCTCGAAGCGTTCCGACGGAAAATAAGCTGTGTTGATGACATCTGTGCAACGCAACGCTGGGTCGTTTCGCGATCCGGCGGGACACGTATTCGAAAGTGCCGGTCGCATCTATCGGACCATCAACGAACGCGCCCGCGCCGATTATGAGGCAGTTCGGGACAAGGGCGTTCTTGCGTCATCGATCGAAGCTGGATTTCTGATCGAGAGCCGCGAGATCGAGAAGCCGCAATGGGAAACCGGTCTCGAACGGGCTGCCTATGTCGTCGAACATCCGAAGATCGCGTTTATCTCTTATGCCTACGAATGGTCGTTCGGCGCCCTGAAGGCGGCTGCCCTGCACCACCTGGATTTCCAACTTTTTCTGCTCAAGCAGAATGCGGTCCTGTCGGATGCCACCGCGTACAACATCCAGTTCATCGGACCGAAGCCCATCTTCATCGATCTCCTGTCGGTACGCCCGTACCGCGAGGGTGAGTTCTGGATCGGCCACCGCCAGTTCTGCGAACAGTTTCTCAATCCTCTTTTGCTGCAGTCCAGCTTGGGCATCGCCCACAACGCTTGGTATCGCGGCAATCTCGAAGGCATCCCGACCGCGGATCTCGCCCGCGCGCTCCCGTTCAGCAGTCGCTTTTCCTGGAACATGCTGAGCCAGGTCATCCTGCAGGCGAAGCTTCAATCCAGAGCCACCGCTGCGCCCGATCAGGCCATTCAGGACGCGAAGAAGACGCGAACGCTCTCGCGGGCAGCCTATGAGGGCATGCTGCGCCAGTTGCGGAACTGGATCGCGACCCTTCATCCGGCCGATACCGGGAAGACGGTCTGGGGGGACTACGCGAAGGACAACACCTACACGAGCGACGAGGCGCGCGAGAAGCGGGCGTTCATCGCCGAGTTCGCCGCGACGACGCGTCCGAACGTCATGATCGACATCGGTTGCAACACCGGTGACTACTCGGTCGCGGCTCTCGAAGGCGGGGCATCCTACGTCGTCGGTTTCGATTTCGATCAACGCGCTCTCGACCTTGCGTTCTCACGCGCCGCGACGGAGAAACTGAACTATCTGCCGCTGTGGCTCGATGCTTCGAACCCCAGCCCCGATCAAGGCTGGATGCAAGCGGAGCGCGCGGGCTTCGGCAAGCGCGTGCGGGTCGACGGCGTCATCGCCCTTGCGTTCGAGCACCACCTCGCGATCGCCAAGAACGTTCCCTTGCCGCAGGTCGTGGAATGGCTTGTCGAGCGGGCACCGACGGGAATCATCGAGTTCGTGCCGAAGAGCGACCCGACGGTGCAGAAAATGCTCGCGCTGCGGGAAGATATTTTCGACGATTACACCATCGAGGCCTTCACAACCGCTTTGTCGCAAAGGGGCCGCATCGTGAAGCAGAAGGAAGTTTCGCAAAGCGGGCGAACTCTGTTTGTCTTCGATCGGAGCTAGGGCCATCTGGAGGGACCTACCGATTGGTGCGCCTTTACCCAGGGGCGCACCGCAGCTGGCCGCGATTATCCGAACTTCTGAGTTCAGTTGAGAGCAATGCCGTTTCTCGTCTCCTTCGCAATCGCCCTTCACGTTGCCGTGCTGGCGCCGATCTACCTGATTCTTTCTCAGGGGGACCGAGTCGAGGTCGGCCCTCGCGCAATTCTGGGATGGCCCCTCCTCGTGGCTGTCGCCGCCGGGCTCCTTCTCGGACTCCTTCTGCAGAGGAGTGTCGCGCGAGGAAGACTGCGCCCACTGGCGGCGGTATCGGCCCTCGGCGTCTATCTCTACCTTCAATTCTATCTCCTCGTATGGAACTTCGGCGTCTTTGACGGGCGTCTTATTGATTTCCGCTCGTATGCATCTCAGGGCGTTCTCGAGATCGCGATCCTCATGGCGCTGTTGGGGGTAGCCTTTATCCGTCCCCGGATAGCGGCGGATCTGTTTGGACGGTTCCTGGTGGTCCTGGTCGTGGCAAGTGCCGGATTCTGCGGGTGGCAGATCATGACAAACGGCTCGCTTGATCGCTCACCCCAAAAGGTGGAGACGACATCGACCGGCGTCGCGTCCTCCAGCTTCTTTCGCGACGACGTCGACATCATGCGGAATGCGACGAGCGTCTCGAGCACGCGGAAGAATGTGATCGTCATTCTGCTCGACACGCTGCAAGCCGATGTCTTTGAGCAAGTCATGCGGCGAGACCCGGACCTGCGGCGCCAGTTCACGGGATTTACCCTGTTCAACAATGCGACGGGCCATTTCCCGTACACAGCAATGAGCGTACCGGCGATTTTGACGGGCGAACCTTACAAAGCGGACGCTGAAAGTATCCCCGCTTACAAGGAACGGGTCGCAAAGAAGCGCATCGAGGCGGTGCTTGCCAAACAGGGAGCGGAGCCGTCCCGAATACCGCTCGAGAGCCGTCAGAACTACCTGGGTGCCGAAAGTGCGGAGTGTCGAAGCTACGCCAACGTCTACGACTTGTTTGGATTTCGCCAGCTTCCGATCGCGTTGAAGCCCTTCTTCTACGACGACGGGCGCTTCAGGGTTGCCCGGCTGTGCGGCGCCATTCCGCCGACGAATCCGGAGGTCGATCTCGCGGTTTTCGACAAGCTGATCAATGAAACGAAAGCCGACGCGGATAAACCCACCGTGAAGTATCTGCACTTCTGGGGAGCGCATCCGCCCTCGATGCTGAGTGGAGATTGCAGAGTGCGAGGCGCGAGCCAAGCTTTTGCCGACTTTCAGGGACAAGGCGAATGCGCCCTCCGCAAGACCGGGGCGTATCTCGACAAGTTGCGTAGCCTCGGTGCGTTCGACAATTCGCTGATTTTTGTGATCTCAGACCACGGCTCACGTTATGGCTTCCTGAATGCAGGCCCACGCGGATCCGTTCCATCTTTTGTGATGTCGTCGGCAAGCCCCACGCTTGCCTTCCACGATTTTGGCGACAACAAAGAGTTTCGCACGAGCGGCGCTCCCGCCATGCTGGCGGATATCCATGCGACGATTC
>NZ_JBFUKD010000029.1:0-15332 GCF_056401005.1 Microvirga sp. P4_G7
GAGCCGGGCAACCTCGGCGATTCCATCGTCCTGTCGGGCGAAATCCAACCACAACAAGAGGTCTCTCTCGCGTTCAGGATCGGCGGCCGTGTGATCGAGAGGCCGGTGAATGTGGGCGATAAAGTCACGGCTGGCCAGCTTCTCGCAAAGCTCGACCCGCAGACCGAGCAAAACGCGCTGCGCGCCGCTCGGGCAACGCTCGCCGCAAGTCGAGGGCAGGTCGAGGAAGCGCGCAGCACCTTCGAGCGGCAGGCGAGCCTGATGACGCAGGGGTTCACCACACGACCTCGCTATGACCAAGCGACGCAGGCTCTTCGAACCGCCGAGGCGCGGCTCGAGGATGCGGAAGCCCAGGTGAAGGTGGCGCAGGATCGACTCGACTACACCGAATTGCGGGCCGACGCTGGCGGCGTCGTCACGTCGCGCAGGGTCGAGCCGGGCGAAGTCGTCGCCGCAGGGCAGCCGGTGCTGCAATTGGCGCGTGCCGACGGTCGGGATGCCGTGTTCGACGTGGCGGCGCGCACGCTCGCAGCCGCTCCGACCGATGCTGTCGTCACAGTTTCCCTGGCTGACAACCGGATGGTGACGGCCAAGGGGCGTGTGCGCGAAGTCGCGCCGGAGGCGGATCCGGTAACGCGCACATTCCGCGTGAGAATCGGCCTCGACGATCCGCCGCCGGAAATGCGCCTCGGGTCCACTGTCGTCGGTCGCGTGGAGCTAAAGTCCGCCTCGGTGATTTCGATCCCGGCAAGCGCACTGACACGGTCCGGTCAGGAGCCGGCGGTCTGGGTCGTCGATCCGGCAACGTCGAAAGTGTCGCTGCGCGCTGTGGAGATTCTTCGGCACGACGCGGGAACGGTCGTCATCGCGCAAGGGCTGGGTCCCGGGGAGATCGTCGTCACCGCGGGAACGCAAGCTCTGCGGCCCGGTCAGCTGATCCGATCTCTTCCAGCACCCGGAGCACGATTCTCTCGCGCGCCGTTCTCGATGTCGAACGGATAGGGGCGCGGAAATAGCATGCGGCGATCGTCCGTTATCTCCGGCACCGTGCTGCAGCGAACCGGTTCAGGTCAATGACGGTATCGGGGACGGTATCGGGCTTGGATCGCTTCCAGCCGCTCAGTGCCGCCGAGGCGAAGATCGTCGCGGAATTGCAGACCGGTGACTTCGACAGATTGGGAGACGGATTGCGCCCCGAGCAGGACGTTCCCGAACGCACTATTCGGGGGGAGTTACTGCGTTTTCTGATCCTCGGTGGCGAGGACAGTTTCCGGCCGCATGAGAAGGGTGTTCGCGTCAGCGGTGCGTGGGTGACCGGTATCCTCGATCTCGAAGGGTGTCGCATCCCGCGCGACATCGGCCTCAAGGATTGCCGTTTCGAAGGCGCTCCTGTGCTCCGCTCGGCGATCATCGACAATCTATTTTTCGATGGCAGCCTGCTGCCGGGTCTGCAGGCCGATCGATTGGAGGCGAGAGGCGGACTCTATATCCGCGGCGCAACCATCACGGGAGAAGTTCGGTTGAGTGGGGCCCGCTTCGGAGGCGCGCTCGAAGGAGACGGGGCAACCATCGAATCGCGCGACGGCATCGCGCTCAACGCCGAAGGACTCGAGGCCCGTGGCGATGTGGGTTTGCGCGGCGCCACGATCCGCGGTGGCATCAACCTTTCGGGCGCGCGCCTCGGCGCCGACCTCAATGCCGCCGGCGCGACGATCGAAAGACCCGACGGCGTCGCCTTGAATGGAGAGGGCATCGAGATCCGCGGTGACGCCGCCTTTCGTGGCGCCGCCATCGCCGGCGAGGTGACGATGCGGGGCGCGCGGTTCGGCGGCGACTTCGATTGCTCCGGACTTACGATCTCACAGCCGGGCGGGAATGCCTTGTCACTCAGTCGTGCCGTGATCGAAGGTGCCTTCTTTTTGCGCCAAGGCGCATCGTTGCAGGGCGCGCTCGACCTGACCGCGACGACGATCGGTTCGATCGAAGACGATCATGCCAGTTGGCCGGATACGGGGGATCTGCTTCTTAATCGCTGTCGTTATGGTGCATTCACCGGCGGCCCTGTCGATGCGACCTCACGGCTGGATTGGCTCGAGCGGCAAAATCCCGCGCGATGGGGGGAAGATTTCTGGCCGCAACCGTATGAGCAACTTGCGACCGTCTTTCGCGAGATGGGGCACGATGAGGATTCGCGCACCGTGTTGATCGCGAAGGAGCGTTCGCAGCGAAGAGCCCGGCGCGCGCGCGCCGGCAACCCCGTCTGGCGGGCTATGCTGGCGGTCAATGACGGCATCCTCGGCATCACAGTTCGCTACGGACGCCAGCCGCTCATCGCGTTCCTTTGGCTGATCCTTTTCTGGGCGCTGGGCGTCATCATCTTCGGCCATGCCGAGCGCAACGGCGCGTTCAAGCCGAACATCCCCGTCGTGCTGCGCTCGACCGAGTGGACGATGTGCGCCATCGAACAAACGGAGCGTCAATTCATGCCTTCTGCCGAGCAATACGCGGTCGGACGGGCCAAGAAAGGGCAGACGCAACTCGCCTGTTTCCGCGATCAGCCGGAATCGGCGAGCTATCCCGAGTTTAATCCGTGGATGTACTCGTTGGATACGCTTCTGCCCGTGCTGGAGATCGGGCAGAAAGCCTACTGGCGGCCCGATCCGTCAAAGCCCACCGGCCCGTTTGCCTTGAACTATTTTTACGTTCAAGCCATGGTCGGCTGGGCCCTGAGCCTTCTTGCCGTCGCCGGCTTCTCAGGGCTGGTCAAATCGAAGTAGTCCGCGATGCGGTTCGTGAGCCAAATGCGTGAGCTTAGGCTGCGCGGTCAGCACTCCCGATATTGACGGCCGCGATAAACATATGTGCGGCAAGGCGTCGTGGCGTTGCCGATCATGGCGCCGCCGACGCCGCCGATCGCCGCCCCGGCCAGGGCGCCACCAGCGCGGCCCGTTGCGAGGCCGCCCACGAGAGCGCCGGCGCCGGCTCCGATGGCAGCGCCTCCGATCGTCCGATCCGTTCTGTCGTTCGGATTGCAGGCGGCAAGCGAGAGAGCAATGAAGCTCAAGGCGATGAATTTCTTCATTTCCAAACTCCCGGCATTTCGCAACGCTTGTGCGTCGACGTCATCGAGATAGCGCCGTCCAGCTCGGTTGGTAGCGCCTCCGGATCAATTTACACTTCGCTGGTCCACCGCGACCGATAAGAAGCATGGCGTCTGACCATCGGGTGCAAGGTCGGGGTAAGGGATCTGAGACGGGAAGCAAAACAGCGGGATGCTGAGCCATTCTCCTCGTTGGGAAAACGATCTATACCTCAAGTTGGACTTGCACATTTGTGCCGCTGTTCGTTGGCGGGCTCACGGGATCGTCGATCCCGCGATGGTCTGTGTTTGGCGTCCCGGCCGCGTGCGCAAGCGACTTTGAAGCCGTGCACGCGAGAACAATGCCATGAGCCAAGCTGACGTTGAATCCAAAACCGTGATGCAGAGATTTCTCGACGGCGTCGAGAAGGTGGGGAACATGGTTCCGCACCCGGTTGTGATCTTCCTGATCCTGATCGGCATCGTCATCGTCCTCTCGCACGTCCTCAGCCTCATGGGAGCGGCTGTAACGTTCGAGCGAATAAATCCCGACACGCACAAAGTCGAAATGGCGACCACCAAGTTGCAGAGCTTGCTGACGGTGGACGGCATTCGCTTCATGTACAGCTCGCTCGTTCCAAACTTCATGAACTTTACGGCTGTCGGGCTCATGATCGCTGCAATGATCGGCGCGGGCGTCGCCGAGGAATCGGGACTGGTCAAGGCCCTGATCCGCAAGCTTGTGCTGGTCTCTCCCGCTTGGGCGTTGACTTACATTCTCGCATTCGTCGGCATTATCTCGAGCATCGGCGCAGACGCGGGCTATTTGGTTCTGATTCCCCTGGCAGGCGTCGCGTACATGAGCGTCGGGAGGCATCCTCTTGCCGGTCTGGCACTCGGCTTTGCGGCGGTTGCAGGCGCGTTCACGGTCAACATGCTGATCAAGCCTCTGGATGCCGTTCTTGTCGAGTTCACAAACGACGCGATCCACTTGGTCGATCCCAACCGATCGATTGGTCTGGCCTCCAACGTCTGGTTCTCCTTTGTTTCGGTCCTGTTTTTGACGGTGCTCATCGCGGTCATTACCGATCGCGTCGTCGCGCCACGCTTGGGGGCTTATAGGCCGGAACAGAGTGCCGACGGCGCGGTCGAAGTCCAGACCGGCGAACTCTCCGCCACGGAAAGTCGTGGGTTGAAGTTCGCCCTCATCGGGATGATCGGCCTTCTTGTGGTCTTTGGCTTCCTGACGCTGCCGGCCGGCGCGCCGCTTCGCAATCCGGATACCGGCGAACTCATCGGCAATTCGCCGTTCATGAATGGACTCATCGCACTCATCATGCTGATGTTCCTGACGACCGGCTGGGCCTACGGCATCGGCGCCAATACGGTCAGGTCTCTGACGGATGTCATCAAGGCCATCGAGAAAGCCGTCATCGGATTGGGCGGCACGATCTTTCTCTTCTTCGTCCTGAGCCAGTTCGTGGCGTATTTTACCTATACGAATATCGGAACCGTGATGGCGCTCAGTTTGGCCGGCGTCCTGCAATCGGCGAATGTCGGCGCGCTGCCGTTGCTGATCGGCTTCATCGTTGTCGTGGCGATCATCGATCTGCTGTTGACGGGCGCGATTGCCAAATGGGCAATCTTCGCGCCGGTGTTCGTGCCGCTCCTGATCAAGTTGGGTGTGGAACCGGAGGCGGTGCTGGCAGCTTACCGCGTCGGCGATTCGCCGATGAACGCGATCACGCCGCTCAACGCATACTTCGCGCTCGTCGTGGGCTTTGCCCAGAAGTACGACAAGAACGCCGGCGTCGGCACTGTCGTATCGCTCATGTTGCCATACGTGATGTGGATCTTCGTGCTGTGGACCGTCCTCTTCGCCATCTGGAAATGGCTCGGACTGCCCTGGGGACTTTGAGCGACAGACGGATCGCTGCGGCGCGTCCCTGCTCTGTCGCAGCAGGGCGCGCCGCACCTGAAGCATAAGGAAACAGCCATGAGCGAGACCAAGATTCCCCTCGACGTGAAGTCGGCCGAAGACCGCCTGATGCGGTATCTCGCCATCGACGGCGTGACAGGTCAGGAGGCGAAGATCGCCGCTGCGATCTCCGAAGACCTGAAGGCGCTCGGCGTTCCGGCATCCGCCATCCGGTTCGACGACGTCAACAAGCGCATTCCGGTGCCGACCGAGACTGGAAACCTGATCGTCGATCTGCCGGGCACACGGCCCGGACCGCGGCTTCTGTTCTCGACGCACCTCGACACGGTTCCGCTCTGTGCAGGAGCGAAGCCGAAACGCGAAGGTGGACGAATTGTATCCGACGGCACGACGGCGCTGGGCGGTGACAACCGCACCGGTTGCGCCGTGCTCGTGATGCTGGTCGAGACGCTCCTGAAGAACAAGCTTCCACACCCGCCGCTGACACTCTTGTTCACCGTTCGGGAAGAGAGCGGCCTTCACGGTGCGCGCGAACTCAATCCGGCGGATCTCAACGGCGCCGCGATGTGCTTCAACGTGGATGGCAGATTGCCTTCGGAGTTGATCACCGGCGCGGTGGGGCAGGAGAATTGGGAGGTCGAGATCAAGGGTAAAGCCGCCCATGCTGGTGTCGCTCCCGAGAAGGGTATCTCGGCAACTCTGGTGGCTGCGATCGCAATAGCCCAAGCCCATCGCGAAGGCTGGTTCGGCAAGGTGGTCAAGTCCGATGGCAACGGCACCAGCAATGTCGGTATCGTCGGCGGCAAGAACGGGACGCCGGCCGGCGACGCGACGAACGTCGTCACCGACTACGTGTACGTCAAGGGCGAGGCACGCAGTAAGGAAGCCGCCTTCGCGACGAAGATCGCCAACGGGTACAAGGATGCCTTCGCTAAGGCGCAGAAAGAAGTGAAGGACGCGGAGGGTGCGACGTCGGAGGTGAAATTCAGTCACACGCCGGCTTATCCGCCCTTCAACCTCGATGAGACGAGCCCTGCAGCCCAGCGCGCCGCCAAGGCGGTCAAAACGCTTGGGCTCGAGCCTAAATTCTTGTTTTCGAACGGCGGCCTCGATGCGAACTGGCTGGATAAGGCTGGCGTTCCGACTGTCACTATCGGCTCGGGGCAGCACGAGATCCACACCGTGAAGGAATATGTCGAGCTGTCGGAGTTTGCCGACGGTTGCAAGCTCGCGGTCATTCTCGCCACTCTCGATTGACGCGATCGCCGTCACCAGCGCGTTCGCGACGTTCGATTGTGTGAAAGGTCTCTCGCGCGCGGAAACATGACTCGTGGTTTCAGTGGCGCGCGAGGGATGAATTTAATCCCCGCCGCCGAGCGCCCCCGGATGCGTATGCAAACGGATGCTTTCGCCATGCGCTCCCGGAATGCGTTCCATCCAACTTTTTGTTGCCCTGGGTCTATCCCGGTTTCATAGTCCGCACGCGGCACAGGATGCAGCCCTGTATTTTTCCACGACCTCCCCGGAATTTCGTCCGAGTCTTTTCTTGCTCGTTTTTCCATGCATTTGCATGAATATAATCGAGCGTGAGGATTGCCAGGTGTGGGTTCAGCGGACGCGTCTGTGACCGACGTCCATCGCATTGAGTTGCGGACTTCCAGCTTGTTGAAGGAACGTTACTGAAATGAAGACGCTTGTATCGGTCGGATCAGCGGCAATCATGCTTGCCATTGCGGCGTCGCCCGCGCTCAGCAGCAATCTTGTCGTCTGCATTGAAGGAAGCCCGGAAACATTCAATCCCCAATTGACCAGCAACGCGACGACCAGCGCTGTCACGGGTCAGATCTACGATCAGCTCGTCTCGGTCAAAGCCGGCGGCTCCGAACTCGAGCCCAGCTTGGCGGAAAGCTGGTCGGTCTCCGAGGACGCGAAATCATACAAGTTCAAGCTGCGACAGGGCGTCAAATGGCAATCCAGCAAGACCTTTACGCCGTCGCGCGACTTCAACGCCGACGACGTCGTCTTCAGTTTTCAGCGCATGATGGACAAGGCTCATCCCTATCATAAGATCAGTGGCGGAACCTATATTACGTTCGACACCAAGCTCGCCGACATTCTCACATCGGTGAAGAAGCTCGACGACGCCACCGTCCAATTCACCCTGAAAGAGCCGTTGGCGTCCTTCATCGGTATCATGTCTCACCAATCGTTGGTGATCCTGTCCGCCGAATACGCCGATCAGTTGCTCAAGGCAGGCACGCCGGATCTTCTCGATCGCCAGCCGATCGGAACCGGACCGTTCCAGCTCGCCGTCTACCAGAAAGACTCCGCTGTCCGATTCAAGCCGTTCCACGACACATGGGGCGAGAAAGTGAAGGACGCCGCGCGCACGCCGAAGGTCGACGACCTGATCATGCCGATTTCCGCGGACGCTTCGGTTCGTCTGCAGCGCGCGCAGGCCGGCGAATGTCACATCGCCGTAGCGCCCAATCCGGCGGACCGTGAATCCATCAAGCGAAGCGCGAGGCTGACGCTCGTCGAAACCCCGGTCGCCTCGTCCGGGTTCATCACTTTCAACTTCAACGAGAAGATCTTTCAGGATCAGCGTGTCCGCCAAGCGCTCGCGAACGCCATCGACATGAAGAGCCTCGTCGACATCGTGTTYGATGGGATGGGCGCAGTGACCGGAGCGCTCATTCCGGCGACGCTGTGGGGCCACAACCCAGATCTGAAGGGGCATTCCTACAACATCGAGAAGGCAAAGGCGTTGCTCGCGGAAGCCGGTTATCCCAATGGCTTCGAGACGCAGCTCTGGGCGCTTCCCGTGACACGACCCTACATGCCGGCTGGCCGTCGGGCCGCCGAGATGATTCAGGCGGATTGGGCGAAGATCGGCGTCAAGGCCGAAATCGTGAGCTACGAATGGGGTGAGTACGTCAAGCGTGCACGCTCCGGCGAGGCGAAAGTCGGCATGTTCGGCGGCATCTGGGATTTCCCGGATCCGAGTCAGATCCCGAACAACTATTTCACCTGCAATTCACAAGGAAAGCCGAGCCCGTCGAACATCGGTTCGTGGTGCAACGCCAAGTACAACGACCTGATGGTGCGCGCCGGACAGATCACCGACCAGAAGCAGCGTTCCGATCTCTATAAGCAGGCCCAGGTCGTCTTCAACGACGAAGTGCCCGCCGTGATTTTCGGAAGTTCGTCGGCGCTGCTCGCGGTGAACAAATCCGTTTCCGGATTTGTTCCGGCCGTCTTCGGCGTCAGCCGATTCTCCGGCGTGTCGGTCCAGTAACGAATACGATCCATGAACAAAAGGCGAGGCAGGCCGATCCGGCTTGCCTCGCTCGCTCGTTCGGCCATGCGCAATCGGCTGCATGGTCAAAATTGTCTGCGGAGATTGAATATGCGTGTTGTTGTCGTTGGAGCCGGCATTCTCGGCTCGAGCGCGGCCTATCACCTTGCGATGCGGGGCGTGGAGGTCGAGATTATCGATGAGGTTCACCAGGGCAAGGCGACTCTGGCTGGGGCGGGAATCGTTTGCCCGTGGGCGACGAAGGCCACCGACCCTGAATGGTATGCGCTCTATGCAACCGGCGCCCGCTATTATTCCGATCTCGTCGCGGGGCTTTCTCAACGTGGCGAAAGCGACCTGGGTTACGGCCGCGTCGGTGCGCTCGTCGTCTCCGAGGATCGCAACGAGCTGAATGCCGCCGAGCAAAGAATTCAATCGCGCATCGTCGATGCTCCGGAGGCAGGTGACGTCAGGCGCGTTTCAGCCGCCGAGGCGAAGGCGTTGTTTCCTCCGCTGCGCGAGGATCTCGACGGGATCTACATCCCCGGCGGAGCGCGGGTGAATGGAAGCCTGCTCGCAGCGGCGATGACCCGCGCCGCCGTGGCCCTGGGCGCCGTACTTCGGCAGGATCACGTTTCGCTCGAAATGCGCGACGGACGTATGCGCTGCCTCGACAGCAACGGAAAACCGATCGAAGCGGACGAGATCATTGTAACAGCAGGTGCTTGGGCCTCGCAGATTCTGCGGCCCGTCGGACTGCCGCACCCCGTTCAGCCACAGAAGGGGCAGATCGTCCATCTTCGGTTGCCTGGCATTGAAACGCGGTCCTGGCCCGTGCTGTTGCCGATGACCAGCCACTACCTGCTCGCCTTCGATGATTCCCGTGTCGTGATCGGCGCTACGCGAGAAGACAATTCCGGTTTTGACTATCGGGTCACGGCGGCCGGACAGTCCGAGGTTCTCAATGCGGGTCTTGCCGTAGCGCCGGGCCTCGCATCAGGGACGATCATTGAAACGCGGATCGGCTTCCGCCCGGCGGGCGAGAGCATCAAACCGATCATCGGCCGCGTCGCCGGAATCGCGGGAATGACCATCGGCAACGCGCTCGGGGCTTCTGGCTTGTCGATCGGACCATACGCAGGAAGGCTGTTGTCGCAGATTTGCTTGGGGGAAAAGCCCGATATCGACACCGCCACGTACGCGCCCGCCGCCGCATGAGCGCGAACAGAATTTAGTTCACAACGAAGGAAAGATAATGACGAACATCATTCGCCACCGGAAGCACAAGATCATGCACGGCGTCGTGGAGCACAACGGCGTGCTCTATTTCGGCGGGCACGCCGCACACGACCTGAATGGCGGCATGGCCGACCAGACCCGCGAGGTCTGCGCGAAGCTTGATCAGATCCTGACCGAACTCGGCTCGGACAAGACGAAGATCATCGCAGCGCGCATCTATCTGAGCGACATGTCGCAAAAGGAAGAGATGAACAAGGCCTGGCTCGAGTGGATCCCGGAGGACGATCTGCCCTCACGCGCCACCATCGGCGTCGCCAGCCTGGGCGATCCGAAACGCCTGATCGAAGTGATCATCACGGCCGCGCGATAAGTCGCAGTTGCTCATCGAGCGAAGACCGTGCCCCACGGGGCGCGGTCCTTCGGGATCGGGACCCCACCTCGTCCAGCCCAGGCCGGCAATCGCCCCCTACGGTTCAAGTCGGCAAGCCCAATCTCACGGCGAACGTTGCGAGCTGCGCCGCATTGTGCAGAGCGAGTTTCCGCATGAGGTTCTCGCGATGTTTGCGAGCCGTCAGCGGGCTGATTCCAAGCCGTTCCGCGACATCGCGCGCTGTTTCGCCTCGCGCAATCAGGATCAGCAATTACTGCCAGCCATATGGGCTACGCACCGGCGGTGATCACGGGAGAGACCTCGCCCGATCGCCTGCACATGCTGAACGACAGCGGCTACCCGATCCTTCACAAACCGGTCTCAACTGAACATTTGCGCGATGTCGTCAGAGACATCGTTCGCGGGTCGCAGGACCTCGCCGACGCTGGGAAATGCACAATACAAGCAGCCGCCGGCGCCGAGTGACAGAACCACGCGGCGCTGACGGCTGTCTTACATGACGGCTGTCTTGCAATTGGTCTACAGATCCTCGGTGCGCGGAAGCCTGCCGTCCGGCGTGTATTTGTCCACTGCGCGAGGCAATTCCCGCGTCAGGCGCGCGAGCAACTCTTCGCGCGAAAGGCCAGTCTGCTGAGACAGGGTCGCGAGCACATCGGGGCCGATCGCCTGTTCCAGTTGGTTGGGCGCGACCTCTTGATTGGGACCCGTTCCGATCCAGGAATCGGCAGCATCCCCTTGGCCGTTCTGTCTGAAGCGTTCAACGAGTTCGCCCAGGCCGCCGCCGAGGATTCCTCCGGCGGTGGCGCCGCCGAGGTTTCCTAGAATGCCGCCGAGGCCGCCCGCTTGGCTGCCTTGTCGTTGGTCGCCTTGGCCAGGGGTGGCCGGTTGGCCGCCTGATCCCAGACCGCCCAGCATCTCTGCAATCTTGTCCCTATTTTGGTAGCCAGCGACGGCCAACAGCCCCAGAAGCGCGGTCATCGAAGGAAATCCACGTTCCATTTCAGTTCTCCCTGCGGTCCAGAAGGGAAAACGGCGGCGCCGGGGAATCGGTTCCGAGGGCTATCGTTGGCTCGAAAGGGCCTTCTCGATCTTCTTGTCGGTGTTGTATTGACCAAGGGCGTAGACGGCCCAAATGGCGGCGGGAAGCCAGCCGATAATGGTGATCTGCAGGATGAGGCAGATCAAACCGGCGAAGGGCCGGCCGATCGTAAAGAAGCCCAGCCAGGGCAAGAGGATGGCAATCAGCAGACGCATTCGCATATCTCCTTCGATCGCACTCACGTTCCGTTACTTTGCGGCGGCGTCAAGGCCCACTACCGAGTCGACAGGTCCAAGGGCTCAGCTCATCGTCTCTTCCATGAGGGCGGATCGCACGCGCACGATGCTGAGTGTCCGGTAGAATGCGATCAGGTCGTTCCACGGGCGGGCAATACGAGCGAGGCCGCTCAGCGCTGCAACAACGGTGCCGACATCGGTATCGCCGTGAAGCACCAACCATCCGCCAAGGACCAGCGTGCCCACAGTGCCAAGGGCGGTGAAGCCGTTGAGAATCATCTTGAGAGATATCTTCACCACGTGAATGCGACGGCGCGCCTCGAAGACATCGTCGAACGCTTCGAGCACGCTCTCGTGCGGCACGGCGCCTTCGCGATCGACGGCCTTGTCGGCAGCGGTTCTCAATAGCTCCAAGCGGTTACGCACCAGAACGTTCATCGACCGCTGAGCAAAAACGATGATGACGACCTGGGGTGCTATCATCGCGAACATGAACAGACCGAGGATTGGTTCGCCGGCGCCAATGTAGAGAAGGACGCTCAAAAGCGTTCCGATCTGCAGGAGAGGCGAGGCGATGGCCTCGCCGACGAAGTGGCCCACGCCCTCGGCCTCGGCGGTGAGCATGCTGACCACCGTTCCCGAGGCCGTCGTCGCTCCACTGTTTGCGCGGTCCTTTGCGTAACCAGAGAAGACACGTTGCCGGATGCGGCGCACGATGTCTTCGCCGAGCATTGCGCTGCGATACTTCAGGGCGGCTTTCAGGAGGATCGTTACAAGGACAGCCAGCGCATATTGGCCGCCGAGGACGAACAGGCCATGCGAGGAAATGCCGTAGGTCAATCCGTTGACGAGTTGCTTCTGGAAATGCAGCGGCGCGGCAGCCAGGACCGATACGGCGATCGAAAGCCCGATCAGAAGAATTTGCGTGCGGCCGCTGAGACGCCAGATTCGTCGATAAAAGGCTGCCAATCCGTTGGCGTCGCTTGCTCGGTTGGGTTCGTCGAAGGGCAATGGACGTTCCTCGAGTCAGGGGTGCGGTCGTCGGACTATGATGGAACGATCCTCATGCGGGCGGATCGGCGGAACCCCAGCTCGCGGCGGTGATGGACGGTTCCAGGCTGAGCGTACCGACCACCTCTTCGACGAGCGCGTCCTGCTGACGCGCCGCAAAGACAACCGCATCGACAGTAACGCGCGTGCTGCCCTCGATCGCGTGGCTTTCCAGGCGCGACAAGCGCAGATTGCGATCGGCAATCTTCGCCAGCAGTCGGGCGCGAACCGCGGCTTCGTCTTTCGCGTCGCATGTCAGCCCGATCAGGTAGAAGCGCTCGAGCTCGATCGGCTTCGGCGCGTATTCACCGATGAAGCGGCCCAAGGGGGGGAGAATGAGATTTCCGATCAAGATCAACGCGGCGGTTTCTGTCGCTGCGATCAGAAAGCCGTAGCCGGCCAGCACACCGACCGCGCCCGTCGCCCAGACAGTCGCCGCAGTGCTGAGACCACGCACGCTCAGACCATCCCGCATGATGACACCGGCGCCAAGGAATCCGATTCCCGAAACAACCTGGGATCCCATGCGAATCGGGCTGGATTCCATGTCGACCATTGCCGGCAAGGAGCAGAAGCCGGCGGCACCGAGAGCGACGAGCGCGTGCGTCGCGAGCCCCGTGAAGCGCTGCCGCCATTGTCGCTCGATGCCGATCAGAGCGCCGAGGCTGATCGCAACGAGCAGATTCAGGGTAAGGGTGAGTTGCATGGAATTTTGGCTCAGCTGACAGCGCTCCGTCGGTGGTGAAGAAGACCGCGGGAGGACCTGGGTTGGCGCATTCCACTGCGCAAGATGATCCGACATCAAAGCGTTTTGATGCGGCTTTGGGAACAGGGCGCGTGATGAAGTGCACAACGATTCGCATGGGCGCGGGCGAGTTCGGCACTGTCGGCGCTGTCCCTAGCCTTGGTCCCGGCAACCGGGATAGCATCGGCCCGACATCGACTCGCTTACTTCAAGGATCCACGATGCCTGATCTCTCTGCCTTTCCGATTGCCACCCGCTGGCCCGCAAAGCATCCCGACCGGCTCCAGCTTTATTCGTTTCCGACGCCGAACGGGGTCAAGGTTTCGATCGCCCTCGAGGAAATCGGGTTGCCCTATGAGGCGCACAAGATCGCCATAGGCCAGAACGAGACCTGGACACCCGAATTCCTGTCGCTGAACCCGAACGGAAAAATCCCTGCGATCATCGATCCCAACGGGCCAGGCGGGAAGCCGCTGGCTTTGTTCGAGTCGGGCGCGATCCTGCTCTATCTCGCCGAGAAAACCGGGAAGCTCCTGCCGGCCGATCCGGCTGGGCGCTATGAGGCGATCCAGTGGGTGTTCTTCCAGATGGCAGCGGTGGGGCCGATGTTCGGCCAGGTCGGCTTCTTCCACAAATTCGCAGGCCGGGACATCTCGGATAAGCGCCCGCTCGAACGTTACGTGGCCGAATCGAAGCGCCTGCTGGGCGTCCTCGAAACCCGATTGACCGGACGCGACTGGATCATGGGGGATATCTATACGATCGCCGACATTTCGCTGCTTGGCTGGGTGCGCAATCTGATCGGCTTCTATGGCGCCCGCGATCTCGTCGATTTTGACACCCTGAAGCATGTGCCCGCGTGGCTCGATCGCGGCCTGGCGCGTCCCGCCGTCCAGCGCGGTCTCGATATTCCCCCGAGGGATTGAAGCGCGTTCGCTGTCGAGGTCTCGCCATCTCGATCGGTGGCGAGACCGGTCAAGGATGATGGCTTGTCAAATTTCTAACATTTGTTAGATAAATTCGAATGCCGCGTTCGATCGGCGTCTGGACCATAGCAGTCGCGCCGTTTCCCTGACCAAGGAACTTTCCATGACCTACCGAGCGCCCGTGTCCGAAATCGTCTTTACCATGCGCCATGTGGCCGGCTTTGATCGCGCATTGGAAGATGGATTGCATCCGGACCTGACGGTGGATCTGGCGCGAACGATTCTCGACGAGGCGGGACGGTTCGCGGGCGATGTGATCGCCCCTCTGAACCGCCCGGGCGACATCCACGGCGTAACTCTCAAGGACGGTGCGATCACGACCGCGCCCGGCTGGAAGGCGGCATACAAAGCGTGGACGGATGCGGGCTGGAATGCTCTGCCCGGCCCGGTTGCCCATGGCGGCCAAGGACTGCCGACGCTGCTCAATTCAGCCTGCGTCGAGATGTGGAACGCGGCATCGATGGCTTTCGGCATCGGTCCCGTGCTGACCATGGGCGCGATCGAGGCCTTGGTTGCGCACGGTTCGGAGGACCTGAAGAGCCGCTATCTCGAAAAGCTGGTCTCCGGCGAATGGACCGCAACGATGAACCTGACCGAGCCGCACGCCGGTTCCGATCTCGCGGCGCTACGCGCCCGCGCCCAACCCTCCGGGGACGGCACGTATAGGGTCAGTGGTCAAAAGATCTTCATTACCTACGGCGAGCACGACCTGACGGACAATATCGTGCATCTGGTTTTGGCGCGTCTCCCCGATGCGCCGGCTGGTACGCGCGGCATCTCCCTGTTCGTCGTGCCGAAGTTCCTGCCGGACGGTACGCGCAACGACGTGCGCTGTCACAGCATCGAACACAAACTCGGCATCCACGCCTCGCCCACCTGCACGATGATCTTCGGCGACAACGGAGGCGCGATCGGCTGGCTGCTCGGTGAGGAGAACCGGGGCCTCAACTGCATGTTCACGATGATGAACAATGCACGCCTTGCGGTGGGGCTCCAGGGTGTAGCCATCGCGGAGCGCTCTTACCAGTCGGCGCTCAACTACGCGCACGAGCGTCGGCAGGGCCGCGCGCCCGCTGGAACAAAGGGCGACATGAGTCCGATCGTCGAGCATCCGGACGTCCAGCGCAATCTCTTGACGATGAAGGCGCTCACCGCGGCGGCGCGTGCGATCTGCTATATGACGGCCGATGCCATCGACCGCGCGCATCGTGAAGGCGACGAGGCGCGCCGACGAGAAGCCAATGAACGCGCCTCCTTGTTGACACCGGTAGCGAAGGCGTTCTCGACCGATGTCGGGGTCGAAGTCGCATCGCTCGGCGTCCAAGTGCAT
>NZ_JBFUKD010000030.1:0-14888 GCF_056401005.1 Microvirga sp. P4_G7
GGCCGGGACAAGCCCGGCCATGACGTAGGGAGTGAGTTAGCGGTGGGTGCTCGGTGAAGTCTCGGTTTGTGGCGAAGGACCGGCTCCCGGAGAAGTCTCGGTTCATTCCCCCGGATGTCATCACCGGCCTTGTGCCGGTGACCCCGATGTGAGGGGCGCCGCGTTTCACCTGATCGAGGTGGCCGGGACAAGCCCGGCCATGACGTAGGGAGTGAGTTAGCGGTGGGCGCTCGGTGAAGTCTCGGTTTGTGGCGAAGGACCGGCTCCCGGAGAAGTCTCGGTTCATTCCCCGGATGTCATCACCGGCCTCGTGCCGGTGACCCCGATACGTGAATCACACTTGTAAACGTCGGACAAAGTTCTCATCGTGATGCGATGAAACTTTATTACGTCTATATCTTGGCGAGCCGACCGGGCGGGGCGATTTATGTAGGTGTCACCAACAACCTGTCGCTCCGAGTGTGGGAGCATAAGGCGGGACGGGCGAGCAGTCACACGCGACGGTACCGCATCGACAAGCTCGTCTATTACGAAAGCTATCCAAGCATCAACGACGCCATCCAACGTGAAACGTCGATCAAGCGCTGGCCACGTGTGTGGAAAACCAACTTGATCTTCACGATGAATCCGAGCTGGCGCGACCTTTACTTGGATCTGAACGCTTGAACTCACCGAACCTACGCGAGAGGCGGCGCGCCTCACCTGATCGAGGTGGTCGGGACAAGCCCGGCCATGACGTGGAAACGCCTCGTCCTTGGAGACGGACCTGCGGTCCTCCTCAGGATGAGGCTTTTCCATGTGCCCGTTGATGGCGACGGTCGAATCGCTCCGATTTTGCTCACCGCCCCGCTGGGACGATGAGCAAATCCTGCCAGGCCGGTGAGCGATCGAAGCCATCGACATCGGTCCGGGACAATCCGAGATCGGCGAGGCCGCGGTCGTCGACGCTGTAGAGGGCCCGGCGGCTGGCGCGATGCTCGAACCAGGCTTCGATTCTGAGAAAGAGCGGCAGCAAAGCACTCGTCAGCGAGCGGCGTTCCGTAGAACCAAGATTTACTATGGCATGTGCGGTGGTCATGGCGTTCCTCGTTCATCAGCGATTTGCTATGAAAAAGAATGCGCTTCAGGTAGAGTTCAAGCAAACGAGAAGTCCTTGCCTTTAGCCCAAGCACAACTTGGTCATTGATCATGCCGCGTCGCCGCCTGCCGCCCTTGAGTTCACTCCGCGCCTTCGAGGCGGCGGCGCGCCATTTGAATTTCGAGCGGGCTGGGGACGAGATCGCCGTCACCGCGAGCGCTGTCGGGCAGCAGGTCAAAGCGCTCGAGGCCTGGCTCCAGCGGCCGCTTTTCGTGCGGCTGCCAAGCAAGGGCGTGGCGCTCACGGAGGTTGGCGAGCGCTATGCCGCGTCGGTCTCGGAAGCGCTCGACCAGCTCCACCAGGCGACGGCGAGGGCCCTGCGGCCGGAAACGTCGCGGGTCCTGAATGTCAGCACGACGCCGAGTTTCGCGTTGAACTGGCTCATCCCCCGGCTCGGTTCCCTAAAGGAGCATCATCCGGATATCGAGGTGCGGGTCTCGATCTCGACGGCGCGAACGGACTTTTCCCGCGATGACATCGACGTGGTGATCCGCTTCGGGCGTGGGGATTATCCCGGCATGCGCACCGATCTTCTCATGCGCGAGACCTATTTCGCGGTTTGCAGCGCCACCCTGGTCGATGATCCGGTCCATCCCCTGCGGGAGCCGCAGGATCTCACGCACCACACCTTGCTGCACGAGATCGTCGAGGGTGTGCCGGAATACATCACGTGGCAGCGCTGGCTCGACGCGGTCGGCGTGACCGGGGTCGACGCATCGCACGGGCCGAGTTTCTCGCACACATTCCTGACGCTCCAATCGGCCGCGTCCGGTCAGGGCGTCGCCTTGGCCACGAATGTCCTCATCGGCGACTATCTCTCGGCCGGCCGCCTCGTGCGCCCGTTTCCCCAAGAGGTCATGGGCCCATTCCAGTATTATGTGGTCTGCCCTGAGGCGGTCGCCGACCGTCCCGCTATCGCGGCCTTTCGGGCCTGGCTTCAGGACGAGGCGAACGCGCAAGCCGCGGCCGAGGCGTCTGGATGAGGCGACCAGTGAGCCCGACTAGCCATTGTCATTCCCGACCGTAAGCGGTGGAACCGCCTGAGGCGAAGGGGACCCATAGCGCCGTGTGACCCAGTCGTGGGTCCCCTTCCCTCGCTTCGCTCGCCGGGGATGACAACGGGGGCACGCGGGACGAGAAAAGGACACGTCCCACCCCGCAACAAAAAAGCCCGCCGGAGAGGCGGGCTTTTGAAAATCTTGAGATGCCGTCGATCTCAGTTCGCGACGGCTGCCACGTTGACCGATGCGGGGGCCTGCGCCCGGCGTTGCGGGGTCACGTTGGAGGCCTGGGGCTTCACGGGAGCCGACACGCCGCGTTGCGGCGGCAATGGGGTCTTGCCCGGCAAAGCCGAGGTGACCTGGGCCGTTTCCGTCGCCGGCTCCGTGGTGCTGCTGGAGCTGCTGAACAGGTCGCCGATGCCGTTGAACATCTTCTTGTAGAACGGTGTCTCGGACGACGACGCAGCGGAAGCCTGGACGGGCGCGCCGACGGCAGGAGCCGAAGCCGCGGCCGCAACCTTCGTCTCCGAAACGGGAGCGGGCGCAGCCGGTGCCGCAGCCGGCATGGCCGGAGCGAAGGCAAGAGCAGTCGTGGGCGCAACCGGCGCCTCTGTGGGCTTGCCGCTGGTGTCGAGGGAGATTTCCTGCGGGCCCGAGGAGAGGCCTTCCGGACGGCTCACGTCACCGAACTTGTCACGCATGCGGGAATCGACGACGAGCGATCCGCCTTCCATCGTGCCGGCCAAGGCAGTGCGGAAGCTCTCATGCGAGCCGCCATCGTTGTAGACCAGCTTGACCGGGGTGACGCTCGACGCCAATTCGGCGATCTCGCGCTCGTCCTGTTGCCGCTTCTGCGCGACGGCGGCGACGGCGGTCTCGTCGGTCACGTTGAAGGCGTAGCGATGGTCCGCCACCGACACGCGGGGTTCCTCGCGGGCGACTTCGAAATAATCCGAGCCTTCCTTCAGGTTTTTCCAGAAGCCGATGTTCGGATCGAGACGATGYTGGGCGAGGTTTTTGGGCGTCATCCGGAACGGATACGACTGGAACTGGAAGCCGCGCTGGCCGCTGGCGAGCGATTCGCGAGCGATGGAATAGATCTCGGCGATGTTCTGGTCCGTCATGGCGAAGCAGCCGCGCGACGAGCACGAGCCGTGGACCATGAGGTTGCCGCCGGTCCGGTTGAACGACCGATCATAGGCGTTCGGAAAACCGGTATCGAATGAAAGGTAATAGGACGAGTTCGGGTTCATCTGCCCCGGGGTGACCGTGTAGAAGCCTTCCGGCGCCTGCCGGTCGCCTTCCTTGACCTTGGGGCCGAGCTGTCCCGACCAGCGACAGATGGGATAGGTCTTGAGGAGCGCATAACGGCCGTCGCGGCCGCGCTTCCACACTTCCATCTCCGATTCCTTCTTGAAGGAGCGGATCAGGATGGGATCGGATTTCGACATTCCCTTCTCGGCCATCAAGGACATGGTGGCGGCAGGAATGGGCGTCAGATGGCGCGTCGGGCTTCGCTGGAAGCTCTCATCCTGGCACGCCGCCAGAGCGAGCGCCAAGCTCGCCGCCAATGCGATACGCTTCAACATGGGGGACCCCGCAATTTTTTGATCCGCCCGGTTCCCTTTGCCCGAGCGGTTCCCCTATCTGTCTAAATCGTTAGCCTTAACTCTGTCTTACCGCAAGCATAGCCGTTCTGTGGTTACGGTTAATGACCCGTTAATTCGGAAAAAGCCGACCTGACGCAGCGATGCTGCGTCAACCCGATTTTGCCCCTCAAGGCTGCTTCAGAGCGCTCTTGCGCTCATGCCGCGCGAAGGCGTGAGCGATCAGTGCATCCATGAGCTCTCGTTGCGGCAGACCGCCTGCTTCCCAGAGCTTGGGATACATGCTGATCGCCGTGAACCCGGGAAGCGTGTTGATTTCATTGAGGAAAATAGTGTCCTGGTCCAATGGGTCGATGAAGAAGTCGACCCGCGCCAATCCTTCGCAGCACAAGAGGCGAAACGCCGTAACCGCCAGATCCTGCGCGCGTCGCGCTTGCTGCGGGGTCAGGGACGCCGGGATGCGCAGATCGGCTCCGGCCGCGTCCTCGTATTTCGCATCGTAACTGTAAAAACCATGGCTTGTGGCCGGCGCGATCTCGCCCAGCGGCGAAGCGCGGACGCTGCCGGAGGCGTCCTCCAAGACGGAACATTCGATTTCGCGCGCACCCGTGACGCTGCGCTCGACGATGATCTTGCGGTCGTAGCGCAAGGCCAGATCGCAGGCGCTGGCGAAGCTCTCCGCCGAATGCGCCGGCGACACACCGACCGAGGAGCCCATATTCGCCGGCTTCACGAACAGCTTCGTCGTGCCGAGCGTCGCAGTCGCCGCCTCGTAGGTCATGCGGCTGCTCGCCGTGACGGTCAGAAAGGGGACGATCGGAAGCCCGCCGTCCCGCAGCAGCCGCTTGGCCACGTCCTTGTCCATGCCGGCGGCCGAGCCGATCACGCCGGAACCCACGTAGGCGACGCCGGCGAGGTCCAGGAGGCCCTGGACCGTCCCGTCCTCGCCGTTGGGGCCATGCAGAACCGGGAAGACGATATCGAGGCGCTGCGGCGCGCGAGTCGATCCTTCGCCAAGGACGACGAGATCGCCATTCCGGCCTGGCGGCAACACAACCTCGGGTGCGTCGACGGGGATTTCGAGGGAACGGGCGTCGGGAGTGGCAGCATTGCCGAGAACCCAGCGGCCGTCACGCCGAATGCCGATCGGGACGATGTCGTAGCGCGCGGGATCGAGAGCCCGCAGAATATTCGCCGCGGACATCCGGGAGACGTCGTGCTCCGCGGAACACCCGCCGAACAGCAATCCGACAACCTTACGCTCGTTCATCTTCGCTTCTCCGGCCCCCTTTTGAAGTGGGGCAGAGAGGTTGAAGCAATGTTAATGAAGGGGAAGGATGCGGCGCTTTTCGAGATGGCGCCGCTCGGCTTCGAAGCCTTAGAGCTTTCGACCGATGGCGAGGAATTTCGCCGCCCTGTGATCCCGCAGCTCCGAGGGACCCATATTGCTCAGATCGTGAAGGGCTTCCTCGACGGCGTCGCCGGTCGAGGCGATGACCGATTCGACGCCGCGATGCGCGCCGCCGACCGGCTCGGTGATGATACCGTCGATGACGCCGAGGCGCATGAGGTCCTGCGCCGTGATCTTCATGTTGGTCGCCGCATCCTGGGCGCGGGCCGAATCACGCCACAGGATCGAGGCGGCGCCCTCCGGAGAAATCACGCTGTAGATGGCATGCTCGAGCATCAGCACCTTGTTCGCCGTGGCGATGGCGATCGCCCCACCCGAACCGCCTTCGCCGATGATCACCSACACGTTTGGGACGCCGAGGCCGAGCTGGGTATCCGTCGAGCGGGCGATCGCTTCGGCCTGGCCACGTTCCTCGGCTTCGATGCCGGGATAAGCGCCGGCCGTATCGACAAAGGTGATGACGGGGAGTTCGAACCGGTCGGCCAATTCCATCAGACGGACCGCCTTGCGGTAGCCCTCGGGTCTCGCCATGCCGAAATTGTGTCGGATGCGCGTTTCGGTGCTGGAGCCCTTTTCCTGGCCCATCACACAGACCGCCTGGCCGCGGAATCGCCCGAACCCGCCGACGATGGCCTCGTCCTCGGAGAACTTGCGGTCGCCGGCAAGCGGCGTGAAATCGGTGATCAGGCCGGCGCAGTAATCGATGAAATGGGGCCGCTGCGGATGGCGCGCGACCTGCGTCTTCTGCCACGGCGTCAGCTTGCCGTAGAGGTCCTTGAGCGCGTCGGCGGCCTTGGCCTCCAGCCGATTGATGTCGTCGACGATGGCGACGGCGTCACTTTTCTCGCCCAGAGCCCGCAGTTCTTCAACCTTGGCTTCCAGCTCGGCGACGGGCTTTTCGAAATCGAGATAGCTGCGCATCGGACTCTAATAAATACGAAAAAACCGGCGCTGACCCAAAGTCTGCCCCGCCGGTCGGGCGGAAACTGGCGATTTGATGCACACAAGTCAAGTTTGGTCTGAATCACTCGCCGAAGACCACATGGTACATAAGGCGTCCTGGAAAAAGGGTGAACAACCCGGTGACGACGAGACCGCCGAAATAGAGCGCCAGCATCGTGAAGCGATGGCGCGCGACGCGGTGCCGCCTCGCATGCAGAACCGCGATGGGAAGCGTCAGAAGCGCGAAGGCGGACAGGGCATGGATCGGCCCGAAGGGTCCGATCAGCGGCCAATTCGACACCATCATCAGCGAGGTGCCGGCGACGAGCGCCATCAGGACTACCCAGATCCAACCCCGCCGCCTGTGGTTCGTCGTGCCTTTGACCGCAAGCAGTTGATAGGCGCCAAGAACAACGGCCGTCGCAGCGACCGCCACATGGAGTTGGATCAGAGGAGGAGCGGCGAGCAAGGGCCCCAACGCCATGCGAAACGTCCTTCAGCAGCCGATCGGGCGACATTGCTGAAATGTAGTAACGATACTGCTTGTCAAGAGGATGGATCGTGTATCACAGGACATCCCGCGACGCTGGCGCTGGCACGAAGACCGGGGCGACGCGGCGGGCCCTGCGGGGCGCGCGCACGGTGATCGGGTGATAGAGCTGCTTCGTCGCCTCGACGATGTGCAGGCCGGAGAAGGGCAGGGCGCAACTCGCGCCGACCTGTTCCCAGGCCTGGGCCGTCTGCAACAGCAGGCGATTGCGCAGGGGGGGTACATAGAGGGTCTCGGCCCAGCCTTCGGGTGAAAACCAGGTCTGCCGCATCAGGCTCTTCAACTGCGAGCGGCTGAAAGGCTGGCCATAGCCGAACGGCGTCGTATCCATGCGGGCCCACAGCCCGCGCCGATTCGGGGCCACGACGATGATGCGCCCACCTGGCGTGAGAATACGCCAGATCTCGTTCAGGAGTTCGCTCGGGCTCTCCACGGTCTCCAGCGCATGGATCACCAAAACCCGATCGATCGAGGCGTCGGGAAGGGGCATCATCAGGGGGTCGACCAGGGTCGAGGAAGAGGCGCCCGAACGCGGCCAGTTCACAACGCCCTGGTTCGCCGGCATGAAGGCGAGAACGCGTTCGCAGCGCTCGCGCAGGGGTCCGAGATAGGGTGGTGCGTAACCGAGCCCGAGAACCCGCAATCCTGCCAACTCGACCCAGAAACGGCCGATCGCACGGCCCACATAACGGCGCGTGACATTGCCGAGCGGACTGGCATAGAAGCTTCTCAAATCGGTGATATCGACGCTCATGCTGCTCCTGGCCCGCGTGGCTGCTGATCGTCTTCGCTCCGCGAAGACATCCGACAAGAGAGGCCGGCGGGATTCAACCGAGGACTGGTTTCGGGATGAAACTGTCCCATGATAGATCGCAGCGCAACACGTCGAGGTTTCGAATGCCGGCCCAAATCCACACCTTCCGCTGCCTGTCCGATAATATTGGTGCGCTCGTCTACGATCCCAATACGGGCGCCTGCGCGGCCATTGATGCGCCGGAAGAAGGACCGATTCTCGCGGCGCTGTCCGAAACCGGTTGGCAATTGACGGATATCCTCATCACCCATCGCCATTCGGATCACGTCCAGGCCGTCGCTCCGCTGAAAGCCAAGACCGGCTGTCGCGTCGTCGCGCCTCTGAAGGCCCGCGAAGCGGTGCCCGGCGCCGACGCCTACATTCATGAAGGTGACACGGTCAAAGTCGGCGATCTCGAAGCCCACGTGTTCGATACGCCCGGCCATTGTTCCGATCACGTGTCGTATTGGTTCGCGCCGGAACGCGCGGTGTTCGTCGGTGACACGCTGTTCACGCTCGGTTGCGGACGCGTGCTCGACGGCAGCTATTCCGACCTGTGGACGTCGCTGCAGCGCTTGGCCGCACTGCCCGACGAGGCGCGCGTCTATTGCGGTCACGACTATACCTTGTCCAACGCCAAATTCGCGCTTGCGGTCGATCCGGACAATGCCGCGTTGAAGGCGCGCGCGGCGGAGGCCGAAGCGATGGCAAAGGATGGGCGCTTTCTCGTGCCCACCACCATCGGTTCCGAAAAGGCCGCCAATCCGTTCCTGCGCGCCGGCGAGCCGGCTTTGGCCAAGGCGGTCAAAAAGGAAGGGGCGGCTCCCTTCGAAGTCTTCGAAGCCTTGCGCGAATGGAAGAACCGCTTCTGAGCGTCGCCGCCTTTCTGGAGTTGATTGTCGATGAGCGATTCCGACCTCATTCTTGGTCTCGAAAGCCGCCTGTTGAATGCGTGGCCTTCCTTCGATTACCAGCTCTATGACGGATGGATTCTGCGGCTGGCGAACGGCTACTCGAAGCGCGCCAATTCGGCCACGCCGTTCACGCCCGGCGCCAAGCTCGACGATGCCTTGATCGATCACATGATCGAACAGTTTCTGATCGCCAATGTGCGGCCGACGTTCCGCCTGCCAGGCCTCGAAGCGGAAGGCGTCGACGATCTGCTGCGGGCGCGCGGATTCGAGGCGATCGAACCGACCTTTGTTCTCACCGCGCTGATCGATGGGCAAGGCGATCTCGATCCTGAAGTCTTGCTCGAATCGGATGTGACCAAGCGTTGGGTCAAGGAAACGGCCGCATCGTATGGTGGCGACAAATCGGACGACGAAACGCTCATCGAAATCGTCTCTCGCATTCGCCAGAAGGCCGCCTTCGCGACGCTTCATCTCGATGACCGGGCCGTCGCATGGGGATTGGGTGTCACGGAACGCGGATACGTCGGTCTCTACGACATCGTCGTTGCTCCCGATTTGCGCGGCATCGGCCTCGGACGACGCATCGTCGCGAGCCTCATCGCCTGGGGCCGCACCCAGGGTGCGCACACGGCCTATCTGCAAGTGCGCGAGGAAAATGCGGTCGCTCGCGCATTGTACGACGATTTCGGTTTCTCGCCGGCCTACCGGTATCTCCACCGCGTCATGCCGCGGGCCGTCTGACCTCAACGATTGAAGCGCATACGCGGCCCGAGCGTCGCCACCACTGCGCCGAGCACGATGAGCCCGCACGACAGGGCGAGCGTCGCGGTCGGCTCGGCGTAGCCGGCGACGATCAAGAGAAGCGTCGAGAGCACGGGTGTCGCGTAGGACGCGACGCCGAGCAGGCGAWTGTCGCCGCGTTTCATGCCGATGTCCCACACGTAGAAGGCTGCGCCGACCGGGCCGAGGCCGAGTGCGATGACCGCGAGCCATTGCCCGGCCGTCTCCGGCCAGACCGTCGTCTCGAACGCGAGATGACAGACGAAGCTCAGGAGCGCTGTGGCGAGGCAGAAGCCCGCGACCGCATCGGTGGGGACCTGACCGAAGCGCCGCGATAGCACGGAATACCCGGACCATACGAAGGCGGCGACGAATGCGCAGACGTAGCCTGGAACGTATTCGGCGCGGGCATCGAGCGATCCGCGTCCCGCGATCAGCGTCACGACGCCGGCAAAGCCGAGAATGGCGCCGATGATGTGGGCGCGCTTCAAACTCTCCCCAGGCAGGAGAGAAGAGAAAAGCACGATCAGGAGCGGCCAAAGATAGTTGAGAAGGCCCGCCTCGGCGGGCGGGGCGAGACGCAGGGCGGCGAAATAGAGCGCGTGATAGCCGAACAATCCGCCGAGGCCGAGCGCCCAGACGATCGGGGGCTGGCGCAGGGCCTTGATCCCTTCCGGCCGCACGATCCAGCTCGTCACGCCGACGAGGCCGCCGACGAGAAACGTCATGGCGGCGAGCTGGAACGGCGGAATCCGCCCTGTCGCTGCGGTGAGGACCGCCAGCAGAGACCAGAGAAGAATGGCTCCAAGGCCGATGAAAGTCGCTCTGCGTGTCGTCATGCTGTTTCGCATAATGGAAAGCCCTCCCGACGGGGAGGGCCTGTCCGATACTTTTCAAGCCGAATTCCGGTCGTTCGTACGAAGATGGCGATCACGCCATGTACTGGCCGCCGTTCATGGTCAGCGTCGAGCCGGTGATGAAGCCCGCTTCGTCKCTCGCGAGGAACACGACGCTGCGCGCGACCTCGGCCGCCTCGCCCAGTCGTCCGACCGGGATCAGGGGCAGGATCTTGGTCTTGAGGACTTCCTCCGGCACCGCCTGAACCATCTCCGTCGCGATGTAGCCCGGTGCGATGACGTTGACCGTGATCCCCTTGTTGGCGTTTTCCTGCGCGAGCGATTTGGCAAAACCGACGACGCCGGCTTTCGCGGCCGAATAATTGGCTTGTCCAACCTGGCCCTTCTGTCCGTTGACGGACGAGATGATCACGATGCGCCCGAACCCGCGCTCGCGCATTCCCTCGATCACGGGACGTGTGCATGTGAACATGGAATCGAGATTGGTGCGAACGACGGCGGACCATTGATCGTAGGTCATGCGGTGGAACATGCCGTCGCGGGTGATGCCCGCATTGTTCACGAGCACATCGAGCGGACCGATTTCGGCTTCTATCTTGCGGATCGCGCTTTCGCAGGCCGACGCGTCGGAGACGTCGAATTTGTAGACGGGAATGCTCGTCTTGTCCTTGAAGGCTTTCGCGGCTTCGTCGTTGCCCGCGTAATTCGCAGCGACCGTATAGCCTGCATTCTTGAGTGCTTGCGAGACGGCCGCGCCAATCCCGCGAGTGCCTCCCGTAACCAATGCCACGCGCGCCATGCTTTCCTCCGTTGAGCGGATCGCGCCGGCTTTCGCCGGAGCGTTGCCCTCGATGTTCCCAAGCAGACCTCTGGCGGATCTGTCTTTCGTCGGACGGCGCGATGAGCCGAACCGTCCGACATTAGCTTAGCGCGTGTTTTGAAGAAGCCTAGCCGACCTTGTGCTCATAAGAAGCGCGCGGCGACTCACTTTTCGGCATACCGCACGGTCAGCGTTCGCCGCGCATGCGTGCGGCTCGTATCGCCCTTGCCGTTCGAGACACCTTTTATCGCTCGAGACACATGGCGACGCCCATGCCGCCGCCGATGCACAATGTTGCAAGACCCTTCTTCGCGTCGCGGCGACCCATTTCGTGGAGCAGCGTGACGAGCACCCGTGCGCCCGATGCGCCGACCGGATGGCCGATGGCGATCGCGCCGCCGTTGACGTTAACGATGTTCGGATCCCACCCCATGTCCTTGTTCACGGCGAGCGCCTGCGCCGCAAAAGCCTCGTTCGCTTCGACGAGATCGAGGTCCGAGACTTTCCATCCGGCCTTCTCCAGGGCCTTGCGCGAGGCCGGGATCGGGCCCGTGCCCATCACGGCCGGATCGACGCCGGCGGTTGCCCAGGAGACGATGCGCGCGAGCGGTGTCAATCCGCGCTTCTTGGCCTCGTCGGCGCTCATGATCACGAGCGCGGCGGCGCCGTCGTTGATGCCGGATGCATTCGCGGCCGTCACCGTGCCGTCCTTCGTGAACGCGGGCTTGAGTTTCGCGACCGCCTCTAGGGTCGTGCCCGGGCGAATGTATTCGTCCTGATCGACGACGATGTCGCCCTTGCGCGAGGAGATGGTGACGGGAACGATCTCGTCCTTGAAGCGGCCGGCCTTCTGCGCCGCCTCGGCCTTGTTCTGCGAAGCGACGGCGAATTGATCCTGCTCGTCGCGGGTGAGTTGCCAGCGCTGCGCCACGTTCTCCGCCGTATTGCCCATGTGGTAGCCATGGAAGGCGTCCATGAGGCCGTCCTTGAGCATCGTGTCGACGAGCTTCAGGTCGCCCATCTTGGTGCCGCCGCGCATGTAGGCCGCGTGCGGTGCTTGACTCATCGATTCCTGACCGCCGGCGACGATGATGTCGGCGTCCCCGTTGGCGATCTGCTGCAGTCCCAGCGCCACGGCGCGYAGCCCCGAGCCGCAGAGCTGGTTCAGGCCCCACGCCGTCTTCTCCTGCGGCACGCCGGCGGCCATGGCGGCCTGCCGGGCCGGGTTCTGGCCCTGTGCGGCGGTGAGGATCTGGCCGAGGATCACCTCGTCCACATCGCCGGCATYGACCTTGGCGCGTTCGAGAGCGGCCTTGATGGCGATTGCGCCGAGTTCGTGCGCAGGCGTGTTGGCGAAGGCGCCGTTGAACGAGCCGACCGGGGTGCGGGCCGCACCGACGATGACGATATCTCCTCGGGCCATGGGGATCTCCTGTTATGGCGGACGGCGTTCATGAGCGACGCCGATGATAGGCCGATCAAAGCGCGGGGGCGGGGGAAGTCAAGCGCGCAATGGACATGCCTGCCAGGGACTGGGCCGACCAGCGCGGCGGCGAATTTCGGCCGTTAGACTTTTGATGCTTTGCCGCCTTGCTGGAAGGCCTATAATCTGAGCATCATTGCCGCGCTTTCGCCGTATTTGGCCGGAAACGCCTGCCTCGTCGGATTTCAGATCGTTCAGGGACACTATGGCGACGGATCAACAGCCGACTGTCATCAAGAAATACGCCAATCGCCGCCTCTATCACACCGGCACTTCCACCTATGTAACCCTCGAGGACCTCGCCACCATGGTCAGGCAGGGCGAGGATTTCATCGTGTTCGACGCCAAGTCGGGCGACGACATCACGCGCTCGGTGCTGACGCAGATCATCTTCGAGCAGGAAAACAAGGAGGGGCAAAATCTCCTCCCGGTGACGTTCTTGAGGCAGTTGATCCGCTTTTACGGCGACAGCTTGCAATCGCTGGTGCCGAGCTATCTCGAATTCTCCATGAACAATCTGTCTCAGGAGCAGCAGAAGCTGCGGGATCAGATGTCCCAGGCTTTCGGGCCGTCGGCCTTTCAGGCCATGGAAGAGCAGGTGCAGAAGAACATGAGCTTCTTCACCGACGCCATGCGGATGTTCGCGCCCTTCGCGCCGCGCCCCGGTGCGGCGACCGATGCCGATGGTGACGAGAAATCCGGCGGTGCGAACGATCTCGATGCGCTGAAGCGCCAGATGGCAGAGATGCAGGAAAAGCTCGATCGGCTGAGCACGAAGAAGTAGCGCCTACGCCCTCCTGGCGCGACGTGCCGTCATCGGCGCGCGCGTCGGCAGAGCCGTATCTTGGGCGATGCCACCCTGGAGATAATCGATTCCCCATTCCCCGAGCAGGCGGGCGGTGTCCTCGTCATCGACCCATTCCGCAATGGTCGCGATGCCGAATTGATGAGCCTTCTCGATGAGGCTGCGCAGGAACAGACGTTCCTCCGTCGAGCGCTGCAGCGTCCGTGTGAACACGCCATCGATGGCGATCAGGTCGACCGGCAGGTTGCGCAATTGTCGTGCGGAGACATGGCCGGCGCCGAAACCGTGCAGGGCGACGCCGATGCCCAACGCTTTCATGGCGTCGAGGCGGCCACGGGCGTTTTCGTCGGCGAGTGCGCTTTCGGGCACGGAGACGACGAGGCGCGAGGCAATCTGAGGGCGAAGACCCAGATGCGCAGCGAGCATCGCAAGCCACTCTCCATCCTGAAGAGTCGATCGTGCGATCGGGAGAATCATGCCGTTGCCGGGGTCGTCGGCGAGATGCTCGGCGACGATTTCGAGCATCCGCCCGTCGAGCAGGAGCGAGAGACCTGCTTCCTCCATGCGCAAGGCGATATCGGACGCGCCCGGCAAGCCGTCGGCGCTCCGCAGACGGGCGATTGCCTGCGTCAGTACCGGACGGCGAGAGGCTGAATCGATCATCGGCCGCGCGAGGACGACCAGATCGCGACCGTTGAGTGCGTCGATCACGTCTTCGACAGAGGTGCCGCAAGGCGCCGTATGAGTCCGGGACGGCGTCTCCCGGTACAGCGCGATGCGTTCGGATGATGAGAGGGCGCGGTCGAGGGCGCTTTCCGCCCGGCGCAACAGGTCGGCGGCCTCCGAGGCGTGATCCGGAGCGCAGGCCGCTCCCAGCCGGACGGAGACGTCGGTGAGCGTGGGGTAATGGGCGATGACCTCGATCAGGCGGCGCATGGCGCTCTGTGCGTCGCCCGCCATGCATGACGTCAGGGCGAGGGCGAACCGATCCGGCGCGTACACGCTATACGAATCGCCTCGACGCAAGAGGCTGCGTACCGCGCGACCGATCTCCGCCATGGCCGTGTCGGGGTCGGCGGACGAAACGACCGTTCCTGCGATCAGTGTCACCGCATGGCGCGAACGGCAGGTTTCGCTGACATCGTCTGCGAGCTTTTCGAGGAGGGTGGAACGCATTTCGATGGCGGCGGCGGACAGGCCTTCCTGTCTCAGACCCTTGCGGACACGCATGACGCCGCGGGCGAAAGCAGGGCGGCCACGCGCGTCGGCGAACCAGCGGCCTTGGTCTTCGATCATGAGGACATGGCTGGCTTCGAGCCGCAGGGCGTAGCGGGTCTCGAACGGAACGCCTCCGCTGGCGAACGGAGCAGTGGGGCATTCGATCGCTCGTCGCCGGTCCTCGCCGCTATGGCGCTCGATCCGATCGGCAAAGGCCGCACCGGTCTTTGGCAAGGCCTCCGGCGAGAGGCCGAAAGCGACGCCCGCGTTGAGACCCAGGGTCAACCGGTCGTTGGAGAGATCCCAGTGGTAGACGACGCTTGTCGGAGCCGTCGCTGCAGCCGTGGGGCGGTCCGCGAGCCGCGCGAAGCCGCACGCATCCCAGAACCCGCCACCGAACAGGCCCGTCCGGCTCCGCCTCGTCATCACATGATCCCCACGCACAAGGGACGCGTCGATGCCGTCCCAGCGGCTTCATCGCCGCGAAAAATCAGCGCTCAGGATCGGCGGGGTGCGTTAATGAAGGGTGAAAAGGCAGGCGATTTGCTGAAACGATCCCGGGTTCGGGC
>NZ_JBFUKD010000031.1:0-14857 GCF_056401005.1 Microvirga sp. P4_G7
TCCATTCCGTAACACGCGCGGCGCGACGGCACGTTCACAGTGAGAGCGTCCACGTCTGCCCGACGAGATCCTTGCCGAAGGAGTGATGACGCTCTTCTTCGACAAGGACGAATCCGGCTTTCTCATAGATTCGGCGCGCGGCGGTGAGAATGTCGTTGGTCCACAACGTCACCACGCGATACTTCCGCTCGCGGGCGAAGGCGATGCACTCCTCGACGAGCCGCTGGCCGATGCCGAGACCGCGGGCGGAGGGTTCGACGTAGAGCATGCGGAGTTTCGCGATCTCGTCCGATTGCCGCACGAGGAAAATGCTGCCGACGATTTCTCCCTCGCGTTCGGCGATCCAGCAGCGTTCTTTCGCCGGATCGAAATTCTTGACGAATGCGCCGGCGATCTCCGCGACGAGACCCTCGAAGGTTTCGTCCCACCCATATTCCTGCGCGTAGAGCACCGCCTGGCGGTGAATGATCCAACCGAGATCGCCTGGCTTGAGCGCACGGATCCGATAGGGCGGCTGCGTATCGGACGGCGCTGTCAGCAACGATTCGATTCGGCGCATGGCGCTGACCAGAACCGTTTGCGCGCTCGGCGGCAGGCGCGCCAGCATGGCGACGATTTCCGTTTGCGAGGCTTCGTTCAACGGCGCGAAGGCTGCGCGTCCRGCGGGCGTCAACGTCAGCAGTGTCTGGCGGCCATCGGTTGCGGACGGCATGCGCGCGACAAGCCCACGGGACACGAATGATTTGAGCAGGCGGCTCAGATAGCCCGCGTCGAGACCGAGCTGGCGCCCGAGGGCGGTGGCCGTGAAGTTCTCATGCTGCGCAAGTTCGTAGAGAACGCGGCTCTCGGCCAACGAAAATGCGCTTCGGTGAAGACCCTCTTCGAGCAGGCCGATCTGTTTGGTGTAGAACCGGTTGAAGCCACGTACCGCCGTGGCCAGCTGCTGCAGGCGCTCGACCATAGGCCCCTCCCTCACGAACACAGTTTCCTGAAATTAGTTGACTAAGTCAACTAATTGGCACGTGATAAACGACTGGGACGTCTTGCGCCCCGACGCCGGCTTGGGCCATGTGAGCGCTCTGGGAGGGATCGATATGCGGAATGCACAGTTTCGGGTGGCGCGCCCCACCGATCGGTTGAACGAGGTGATCGCATTCTATCGCGAAGGCCTCGGCCTCGAGCAATTGGCGGCGTTCGCAGATCACGATGGAATCGACGGCGCCATGCTCGGATTTCCCGGCAGCGCCTATCACCTCGAATTCACCCACACCCACGGTCACGAAGCGGGCCGTGCGCCGACGCAGGACAACCTGCTCGTCTTCTACCTCCCCGATCGCGCCGACTGGCAAAAGGCCGTCGATCGCATGAAGGCGCGGGGATACGAGCCGGTGCCGTCATTCAACCCCTTTTGGGATCGCGAAGGAGCCACCTTCGAGGATCCGGACGGCTATCGCGTCGTGCTGCAGAACGCATCCTGGCCGCGGTAATCGGTTACGGCGCCAGGAACGCGTCGGCCGATGCCTTGTCCAGGCCGGCGGCGTCCATGATGCGGCGGGCGAGTTCAGCGGCGGCGGGGCGCGGGCGGGCATGGGAACGGTCGAGCCAATAGGCGACCGGATTGAGCGCAGTCCTGTCGTCGACCGGTACGATTCGACCGCCAGCCAACATTTCCTGCGTCAACGGCGGCCGCGCGAGCGCGATTCCGAGACCGTGCGCGGCTGCGTCGAGCACCAGGTTGTAATCTTCAAAGCGCCGATCTTGCGGTCGCGGGCGATAGTCGAGCCCTTGCGCCGCGAACCAGGCGCGCCAGCCGCCGGCATTGGAATCGTGGATCAGCGGAAAATCCAGAAGCCGCTCGGGCGCGCCGCTGCCGATCTGTCGGGCGAGCGCCGGCGACGCAATGGGAAAGCAATGCTCCTCAAAAAGGCGGATGCAGAGCCGACCGGGCAGCGCCCCGCGACCGCAGCGCATGGCAAGATCGATGCCTTCCTGTTCGAGATCCGCATCGCGATGCTCGACGGAGAGTTCGATCCGCAGGAGAGGCTCGCCCTGCTCGAAGGCGCTCAGCCTGGGCATCAGCCAGAGCCCACTCAAAGAGGGGATCGAGGTCAGCCGCACCACAGAAGCGCCGCGCGCCTCGATCCAGCGATCGGAACTCGCGGCGATGAGGGCGAAAGCCTCCGTCGTGCGCTGGAACAGCCGCTGCCCGTCCGGCGTCAGGGCGACACCGCGCGCCCTGCGCTCGAACAGCCGCACACCGAGCCAATGCTCGAGCTTGGCCACCTGTCGGCTGATGGCGCCGTGGGTCAGATTGAGCGTGTCGGCGGCGGCCGAAAAGCTGCCAAGGCGTGCCGAGGCTTCGAACGAGCGCAGGCTGTCCAGGGGCGGCAGGGTCGAGATGATGGGCGAGCTGTGATCCATTCTCACAGCTCATCCTCGAATTGTTCGTTTGTCAACGAGCTCACTTCGGGAGATTGTCCCGCCACGGACTACCCCACCCCGTCGAATCGATGAGACCTGACCGATGACCACCGCCGCCAGCACCGCTTCCGATCAACGGAGCATCGACGTCGTCACGACGACCGCCGTCATTGTCACCATTCTCGCCTGGGCCTCGGCTTTCCCGGCGATCAGGGCAGGTCTCCACGCCTTCGGGCCCCTGGAATTGGGGGCGCTGCGCTTTGCCATCGCGGCCGTTCCGGCGGCATTGTTCCTGCTCGTGATCCGTCCGGGCTGGCCGAGCTGGCCCGATTTCGCGCGCCTCGCGGTCGGCGGCGTCGTCTTCGTCGCGCTCTACACGACGCTTCTCAACATGGGCGAGACGACGGTGTCCGCGGGTGCCGCGAGCTTCATCATCAATGTCAGCCCGATCATCACTGCCGGCTTGGCGATGGTCGTCCTCGGCGAACGCTTCAGCGGGCGCGCATGGGCGGGGACCGCGCTGTCGTTCTTCGGCATCGGCCTCATCGCCCTCGGCGAGGGCAGCGGCACGCGGCTCGATACGGGCGCTCTCTTGATTCTCGGCTCTGCGATCTGCGCGTCGGTCAGCACAATCGTGCAGAAGCCGCTTTTCGCGCGGCATAAGCCATTGACGGTCTCCGCGTGGAACATGGTGCTGGGTGCGCTCGTTCTGTCACCCGCGCTCCCGAGCGCCGCGCGGGAATTCACGTTCGCATCGACGGAGGCTGTCGTCGCCGTGATCTATCTCGGTATCGTTCCGAGCCTGATCGCCTATGGCAGCTGGTCGATCGCCCTGTCGCGCCTGCCGGCGAGCCGCGCGTCGAACTTCATGTATTGCGTGCCGCCGGTGGCGACGCTGCTCGGCTTCGTGTGGCTCGGCGAAGTGCCGACCCTGCTTGGTGTCGTCGGCGGTGTGATGGCGCTTGCCGGCGTCGCACTCGTCAATTGGCGGGCGAGTGCGAATGCAGGCGCGAAGAAGACCGCATGATCACCAGCCGCGCTGGCGCTTGATCATGTTCTTCTGCATGTCCTTCTGGTGCCGCCAGTAATCCTTCTGCATGTCGTTCTGCATCCGGTAATAATCCCGGATGCGTTCCTTGCGGCTGGTCGAGTTGCGGTATTGGTCCCAATCGTAATGACGATTGTTGCTGAACACGTCGTCGTCGTCATTGGAGAAGTTGAACTGGAACTGCGCCGGCTGCGCGAGCGCAGGCGCGTAGTGCCGAACGTCGTTCATCGCGCCGAGGGCAAAAGCGGCGCGATCGCATTCGACCCACCCGGCACATCTGAGAACGGCGACGGCGATAGCGAGACGTTTCATCATGATCCGATCTTTCCAAGCACGTTCGTTCACGGCCGGCGATTGAAGACTTGCGGCAGGCTCGGCTCGAGCCAATGCATGCGCACGATGGCGCCGCGTTCGTCGCGTTCGAATTGCACGGGCGTGATCGAGTCGTCCCCGCCCATTGCGACCATCGGCGCAAAACCGTTGGTGGGCATGAGCTTTGCCGAGAATGTATCGGCGTAGAGCGGATCCAGCCTGAGGACGGCATCCGATTCCAGCGTGAGCTGAAGGACTTTCGAATCCCCCACCGATACGGCTCCCTCGCCGAGAAGCGGCGACGCGTAGGTGCCGACGTAGGTCGACAGATCCGTCTTCGCGTCGGCGATCGCTTTCGGCGCCGCGTCCTTCGCCGCTTGCGCCCTGGCGCGATAGGCTTCGAGCGCCAGCGCCACGTTGTCGACCGTCGTGTTGTCGAGCAGACGGTCGTAGAACCATTGCGCGACGGCGTCGGGCAGACCGGTGTTCTCCAGGTTCGTCAGGATGATGATGCCGACGTCGCGATCCGGCAGGAAACCGACATGCGCGCCGAAGCCCGCCGTACCGCCGTTGTGCCAGATGATGCGCCCGTTCGGCGTTGCGGTCACGACCCAGCCGACCGCGTAACTGGTACGCTCGCTCATGGCGACACGTGGCGTCCACGTCACGTCGAGGTTCTTCTCGGACACGATGACCTTGTCGCCGAACTGACCGCGGCCGAGCTGCAGGCGCAACCACTGCGCCATGTCGGGAACATTCGAGTTCAAAGCGCCAGCGGGACCGWGTGCATAKGGAAACGAACGGTGAAAGGGCACCGCGACCGGTTCGTTGGCGGTCGCCCGATGTCCGATTGCATGATCTGCCGCCTTCTCGATGGCTTCCGGGGTGGCGCTGGTCGAGCTCATGCCGAGCGGATCGAGCACGCCCTTTTTCACCACGTCCGCCCATGACGGGAGTTCGGCCTTCTCGGCAAGAAGGCGACCGCCGACCACGTGCGGGATGTTGAGATATGTGAAGTCGGACCGGAATGCGCGCGTGACCGGCGCATAGCGCAGCGATCGGATCAGCGTCGCCTCGTCATAACCGAGCATGGAGAGGCCGTCGTTGACGTAGGGCGTCAACCCGCTGCGTTGCGCGGCGATGTCGACAATCCGAAACTCCCGCGTCATCCACGGGTCGCTGAGAGCGAAATCGGGAAAGACGTCGACGACCCGATCGTTCCATTCGAGCTTGTTCGCATCGACGGCCTGCGCGAACGTGACGCCGAGAAAGGCTTTCGTCGTCGAACCGATCTGGAAGATCGTCGCCGCTCCGACACTGTCGGTTTTGCCGCGTTCGCGAAGCCCGAAGCCCTTGGCGTAGATGAGCTTGTCGCCCTGCACGATGCCGACGCTCGCACCCGGCACATTGAACGCCTTCATGGCCGCCTGAAGATAAGTTTCGAGCTCGGGCAGAAGCTTCGTGATTCGCTCTTCCATCGGCGCCGCAGCGGAGCCTTGAGCCAACGTCTCACCGCTGACGGCGCCGACGAGCAGCAACGATGCCGCGCACGCCGCGACACGAAACATTCCGAACGACACCATGACGCGATTCTCCCAGGGATAGGATTATGATCGTGTCAGAATTCGCATCGCGGTTCAATGTGTCGCGGGCTCGCGGAGCATTGTTTCCGCAAGCCCGCAATCGTGTTGCGCTTGTCGCTAGATCGGCTTCAGGCCCGCCTCGATCTCGGCCCGTCGCGGTTCGAGGAAGGGCGGCAGAGCCAAGCTTTCGCCGAGCGTGGCGAGCGGTTCATCGGTCGCGAATCCCGGTCCGTCGGTCGCGATTTCAAACAGGATGCCGTTCGGCTCGCGAAAGTACAGGCTGCGGAAATAATAGCGATCGATCGGCCCGCTCGACGGTGCCCGCATCTCGCGCAGGCGCTCGGCGCATTCGTGATACGTCTTCTCGTTCGGTGTTCGGAAGGCCACATGGTGCACCCCGCCTGCGCCCGGTTGCGCCTGCGGCAGGTTGGGCTCGACGGCCACATGCAGTTCCGCGGCGGGACCGCCTTCGCCCATGGCGAAGACATGCACCGACCGACCGTTGTCGGCGAATTCGCGCTCGTGGCGCATATCCATGCCATCGGTCAGAACCTTCGCGGTGCGTTCGAGCTTGGGAACGCTGATGGTGATCGGTCCGAGTCCGCGGATCTGATACTCGGCCGGAACGGGACTGCGATCCCACGGGTGGGCGTCGCCTTTGCCGCCGTCGTCGACGAGAGCCAGGCGCTGGCCTTCGGGATCTTCGAAATCGAGCCACAAGCGACCGTCGCGCTCGGCAATGCCGCTATGGGTGATGTTGCGCGCGTCGAGACGCTCCTTCCACCAATGCACGGATTTCTCGCCGTTCACGCGCAGCGCGGTCTGCACGATGCTGTGTGTTCCGCGTCGTTCGCGCCCGACCGGCCAGTCGAAAAAGGTCACATCGGAGCCGGGCGACGCGAGACCATCCGCATAGAACAGGTGATAGGCGCTGACATCGTCCTGGTTGACGGTCTTCTTCACGAGCCGCATGCCGAGGGCCTGGGTGTAGAACGAATGGTTGCCCGGCGCGTCGGCGGTGACGGCGGTCAGGTGGTGAATTCCGGTGAGTTGCATGGGCTCTCCTAGGATCTGTTGTCTGTAAGGTAGGGTTGCAGCCATGCAAACGCGACCCCTGGTATCGCCAGATCTATCTTGCAATAATGCAAAGGGCGCCGCAAACGAATCAGGCTGCCGCCCCACTGCGCAGATCGGCCGGGGTCACCTCCGGCGGGATCGGGCAGAGATAGGGTTTGCCGCCGTTGCGTTCCTTCAGCTCGGCCTTGGCGCGGGCGAGCAGGTCCGGGTTGCGCATCGCGTCGGCGGCGGTTGCGGCCATGGACTTGGCGGCGAGCACCATCCCCTTGTGCGCCGACGGCAACGCGCCTTGAGCCACCAGCTGCCACGTGTGAAACGCGGTGCCGATGGCAAAACACGCGGCATGGCATTGGGCGGTGGGGACGATCCAGCTCACGTCGCCGACATCGGTGGTTCCCATGATCACGCCCTCATGCTCGGGCATTGCGAGAATGCCGTCGTGCAGCGCCTTCGTCTTCAACGAAACGCCGTGCGGCTTGACGCTTTCGAGAATGTCCTGCGCGGTCAGCGCGTTGCTCTGCATTTCCTGCGCGAAGGCGATGTCGGTCGCGTCGAATGCGGGCGGGCCGAGGCGGCGCATGTTGTCGTACATGGCTTCCTGAAGCGCCCTGTTCGGCAGCACGTTCGAGGTGGCGTCCGTGATCTGCACGGCGACGCTGGTCTCCGTCATCAACGCCGCGCCTTCGGCGATTTTTTTCACGCGCTCGAACAGGCGCTGCACGTCGTCGATCTGCGGCGAACGGACCAGATACAGCGACTCGGCGAAGGCCTGCACGACGTTTGGCGCGTTACCGCCGGAATTGGTGATGGAATAGTGCACGCGCGCGTCCGATGGCATGTGTTCGCGCATGTAATTGACGCCGACATTCATCAGCTCCACCGCATCGAGCGCACTGCGGCCGAGATGTGGTGCGGCGGACGCGTGAGCCGCGCGGCCCTTGAAGCGAAAATACGCCTGCACGGTGGCGAGCGAGCTATGGGTCCACACTTCGTTGACGACGTGCGGGTGCCAACAAAAGGCGGCGTCGAGATCGTCGAAGATCCCGGCGCGGGCCATGAAGGTCTTGCCGGAACCGCTTTCTTCGGCAGGACAGCCATAATAGCGGACCGTCCCCGCAATACCTTCGGCGGCGAGCGCGCTCTTGAGTGCGGCCGCGGCAAGTGCCGAGCCCGAGCCGAGCAGGTTGTGACCACATCCGTGGCCTGGCGTGCCGGCCTTGGTCGGCACGTGCTCGGTGCGGCCGGATTCCTGGGCGAGATCCGGCAGCGCATCGAACTCACCGAGAATACCGACGATGGGACCACCTCGACCGGCTTCGGCGATGAAAGCCGTCTCCATACCGGCGACATGACGCGTGATGCGAAAACCCTCGCGTTCGAGCATGGCGATCTGCTCTTCGACGGCGCGATGCTCGTCGAACGCGAGCTCCGGCATATTCCAGATCCGATCGCTCAAGGCGCAGTATTCCGCACTCCTGTCATCGACGTGACGCGCAATTTCCATGAGGCTCAGGCGATCGTTCTGCATTCTGTCGAAAACTTTCAGCAGGGAGTGTCGGCCCCTTCATAGCGCCCTCCCTGCCGTATCGGAAGAACCATCGATCGGCTCCTGCACCGCCGCAAAGCCGAGGCGATGCCGCCACAGGCGTTGATGCGCGTCTCCGGCGAGGTCCGTGTGAGCATTCGACAGGCCAATGTCGCGCAACTGGGCATCGGTGAGATCAGAGACCGCAAGGCGCGTGCGCCGGACGGTCAGGGCGAGGACGATGGCCTCGATGAGGCGAATAAGATGAGCGCGCGCGCCGTTTTCGACATTGCGCAAGAGCGGCCGTAGAAGAGGCAATGAGATGTCCATGACGAGAGATCCTTTTTCGTTGGATCCGAGCATGACTCCCAAAGGCGTGTTCGTCCGCCACAACCCCTTCGCTCACGGCCGAAGTATCGCGCTCACGGCCGAAGTATCGCGCTCACGGCCGAAGTATCGCGCTCACGGCCGAAGTATCGCGCTCACGGCCGAAGTATCGCGCCAGCGACCCAAAGGATCGCCGGACGACGGACCGTTCGCGCGGCTGCTAGCCGACGGCGAACAGGTCCTTGTCGTCGGCCGGCGGCGCCTGTGGCTCCTCGAAGACGTTCGGATCGCCGGCTCCGGTTTCCCAGCCGAGATCCGGGAGAGCGATGATCCGCAGGCCGCGCGGATCGTTGCGCGTCACGACGATATTGCGCGTTTCCATATAGGCGATGAGACGCCGCGCGCGTCCGGGCGAACGACTGCCGCAGGCGCGGGCGATCTCGCCGTCGGGCGGGCACGGCGATTGCTCCATGGCGGCGCGTGCGAGAAGCAGGTAGACGCCCTGGATATCCTCTTCGAGATCGCCGGCGAAGGCGACGGCGCGATCCCATTCCGTGCCTTCGGCGGTCGCCATGTCGACGCCCGCGCGCGCCACGGCGAGGCGGCGACGAAAGGCCGGAAGATTCGGCGGCTCACCGCCGATTCGGCGAATCCGGCAGCGGACGAGGAAGTCCTGATAGAGGACGGCGACCGTCCGGAAGGCGGCTTCCGGATCGCTGAGAATTTCACGCATGACAGCGTCGAGAGCTGTCTCGCGTTCGGCTTTGCCCTCAGCCGAAAGGGCCGGCGCGGGTTCGGCGGCTGCAGCCGGGCGCGACTTGGCGAGCTGCGCCAGGAGATCGTTGGTCGCCGGCGGTGCCGGCGGTGGTGGCGCACGGCGCTGCACGACGGTGCGCGAGGCGATTTCCTCTTCGCCCGCTTTGAAGATCAGGTCGTGCGCGTCGTCGTTCTGCTGGTCGGGCAGGGGGAGGAGTTTGAACGTGCCGGTGCGCGCGGATGTTTCCACCGTGCCGATCCGCAACGGCAGYGGACGGCGCGACAGGGCCGGACCGAGGGCCACGAAATGACCGCGTTCGAGGTCGCGGAACATCTCGGCCTGGCGGCGCTCCATGCCGAGAAGATCGGCGGCGCGGGCCATGTCGATGTCGAGGAAGGTGCGGCCCATGAGGAAGTTCGACGCTTCGGCAGCGACGTTCTTCGCGAGTTTGGCGAGACGCTGGGTGGCGATGATGCCGGCAAGGCCACGTTTACGGCCGCGGCACATCAGGTTCGTCATGGCGCCGAGCGAAACCTTGCGCGCCTCGTCCGAGACCTCGCCGGCGGCGGCGGGGGCAAAGAGCTGCGCCTCGTCGACGACCACGAGCATGGGATACCAAAGGTCGCGCTCCGCATCGAACAAGCCGCCGAGAAACGCTGCCGCGCAGCGCATCTGCGCTTCGGTGTCGAGACCTTCGAGGTTGAGCACGACCGAGACGCGATGCTGCCGCACGCGGGCGGCAATGCGCTGGAGGTCGCCCTCCGTGCGCGCGGCGTCGACCACAACGTGCCCGAATTTTTCCGCGAGGCTGACGAAATCCCCCTCGGGATCGATGACGGCCTGCTGCACGAGCGAAGCGCTCTGTTCCAGGAGGCGGCGCAGAAGGTGCGACTTGCCCGAGCCCGAATTGCCCTGCACGAGCAGACGCGTCGCCAAAAGCTCCTCGAGATCGAGCAGAGCCGCCTGGCCGCCGGTGGAGGCAACTCCCATGTCGATGCCGACTTTCATGCCGTCCCTTTGACCCGTCCCTTTGCCGTGCGCGGACCCCTCTCCTAGAGCATGAAGGGCGGGTTGTCATTCGGCCGTACGGGCCTGTGGAGGGCGGCAAAGCGGCGTCAAATCCGCGCTCCTCTCGGGATTTAGATGCCGGGCCCGCCTCGATGGCCCTGTCTCACTCTGAGGTCACGCCGGATTCCCGTCTCGTGTCCGATCTTCCACCCAGCTGTCATGGCCGGGCCTGTCCCGGCCACCCCGATGTGGATGGCGCTGCGCGTTTAGGGATCGAGGTCACCGGGACAAGTCCGGTGATGACGACGTTGGGAGGTGGGATTGAGGGGTGGAGATGGGGTGAGATGACGTCGTGCCGGTCTCACCATGCCGTCTCTCAGCCTATGCCGTTTCCCAGCGCATGCCGTCTCGACACCGCCAGCCGTCTCCACTGAGCCGCAGTCACCACACTTTGCGCGCCCCCCCAACGATCCCTCCGCCGTCATGGCCGGGCCCGTCCCGGCCACCCCGATGTGGATGGCGCTGCGCCCCTTTGAACCGAGGTCACCGGGACAAGTCCGGTGATGACGACGTTGGGAGGTGGGATTGAGGGGTGGAGATGGGGTGAGCAGGCTCACGGAAGCCATTCGTTGCACGCCGATGCGAATCTCCTGATTCGACACGTTCGCTTCATTCATGATATGACTGGCCAGTCAGTCAGTGATGAGAACGAGTCATGCCGCAGGCAAAGGGTTCGGTGGGAAAGCGAACGGTGGAGGGGAAATCCCGTCGGGAGGCTGGACCGGGAGCCCGCGCCAAGACGGGAATCGGCAAAAGCGCCCATGGGGACGCCGAGAAACACGACGACAAGAGTGCCGGCAAGAGTGGTGACAAGAACGCAAGCAGGACCACAAGCAAGAACTCAGGCGGACGCGCAGGCGAGAACCGTGACCCGGAAGCACGGGCGCCCGGTCCTGAACCGCGCTCCTCCAAACCGCCCTCCGATAAGCGGCGGGCGTCTGCGCGGACAAAGGAGGAGCGGCAACAGAAGTTCGACCGCATTCTCGACGCGGCCCTCGCCGTTTTTTCCGAGAAGGGTTTTGCCGAATCGCGGCTGGAGGATGTCGCCCAGCGCGCCGGCGTCGCCAAGGGCACGCTCTATCTCTACGTGCCCTCCAAGCAGGCCCTGTTCGAGGCCTTGGTGAGGTCCGGCATCGGGGGACCGATCGGCGCAATCGAAAAGCAGGTCGCCAGTCTCGACGCTTCGGCCGAGACGCAGTTGCGCGCGCTGTTCGATTTCTTTCGCGTCGAAATTCTCGGAACCCGTCGCCGTGACATCGTCAGGCTCTTGTTGAGCGAAGCGGATCGCGTGCCCGGGCTCGCCGCCTTCTACCATCGTGAAGTGCTCAGCCGCGGCCTCGCGATGTTACGCGGCATCGCCACGCGTGCGCTCGAAAGCGGCGAGTTCAAATCCGACGAATTGGTGCGCTTCCCGCAACTCGCCGTCGCGCCCGCGATCGTCTCTCTGATCTGGTCGCATCTGTTTCAGAACGTCGAGCCGATCGATATGGAAGCGATGTTCGAAGCGCATCTCGCGGTTCTCATGCGTGCGATGAGGGAAAAGGCTCGATGAAACGCGTCGCCGTCGGACTTGTCCTGATTGCGACGATCGCAGCCGGCGTCGCGTGGTATGTTTTGCGTAGCGCAAAAGTCGACGGTTCCTTTCAAGGCTACGTGGAGGGGTACATTGTCTACGCGGCGCCCGAAGAGGGCGGTCGTATCGAGACCCTCGCGGTCGATTCGGGATCCCAGGTCAAAGTCGGGCAATTCCTGTTCGCGATCGAATCCTCGACGCAGCGCGCGCAACGCGACGAAGCGCAGGCGCGCTTGCAGCAAGCCCGCTCGCAACTGGACAATTTGCAGGCCGCTCTCCAGCGGCCTGAAGAGATCGCTGTCCTGAAAGCCCAGGAAGAGCGTGCGCAGGCCGAGTTCGAACTCTCCAACATCGAACTCAACCGTCAGCAGACGCTGTTCAACCGCGGCATTTCGGCCAAGGCCCAACTCGATCAGGCAAAGACCTCATACGAGCGCGACAAGGCCGCCCTGCAGACGGTGCAACGTCAGATCGAGGCCGGCCAGATCGCGGGGCGGAAAGCCGAGATCAGCGCCGCGGAAGCCAATGTGCGGGTCACGCAGGCGGCGCTCGACCAAGCCGAAACCCGGCTTGGCAAGTTGAGCGTGAACGCAGCGGTCGCTGCGCAGGTGCAGGACGTGTTTTTCCGCCCCGGTGAAGTGGTCAATGCGGGACAGCCGGTGCTTGCGCTCCTGCCGCCGCTCAATCGCCGCATCCGGTTTTATGTGCCCGAGCCAAAACTCGTCGGGCTCGCCCTCGGCGATGTCGTTCGCGTCGCCTGCGACAATTGCCCAGGCGATCTCACGGCGAAAATCACCTTCATGTCGCGGCAGGTGGAATACACGCCGCCCGTCATCTTCAGTCAGGAGGAGCGCGCGAAGCTGGTGTTTCGCATCGAGGCGCAACCGGTCGGCGACGCCGTTCTGCCGGTCGGATTGCCGGTTTCCGTTTTTGCCGGAGGCGATCGACGATGACATCGCCGGAGATCGTGATCGATGTGGAAGGGCTGACCAAGTCCTTCAACGGCCGCACGGTGGTCAAGGACCTGACCATGCAGGTGCGTCGCGGTTTGATCTATGGCTTTCTCGGCCCGAACGGCAGCGGCAAGACGACGACGATCCGCATGCTCTGCGGCTTGCTGACGCCCGACAGCGGCCACGGCACCTGTCTCGGCTACGATATTCTCACGCAATCGGCGATGATCAAGCGGCATGTCGGATACATGACGCAGAAATTCTCGCTCTACACGGATCTGTCGATCCGCGAGAATCTGGAATTCGTGGCGCGCGTGTACAACATGCCCGATCCGTCAGGCGCGGCGCAGGCCGCAATCGAGCGGCTCGACCTCGTCAACCGCGCGGACCAGCTGGCCGGCGAATTGTCCGGTGGCTGGAAGCAACGTCTGGCGCTCGGCGCCTGCATTCTGCCGGGACCGCAATTGCTGCTTCTCGACGAGCCGACCGCCGGAGTCGATCCGAAAGCGCGACGCGATTTCTGGGACGAGATCCATGCGCTCGCGCATGAAGGCCTCACAGTGCTGGTGTCGACCCATTACATGGACGAGGCCGAACGTTGTCACGAGATCGCCTACATCGCCTATGGCGAACTTCTCGTGCACGGCACCGTCGACGCGGTCGTGGCAGAGGCGCACCTTGCCACCTACACCGTGACCGGTCCCGATCTACCAAGTCTCGCGGACGACCTCAGAAAGCTTCCGGGCGTCGACATGGTGGCGCCCTTCGGCGCGGCCCTTCACGTGAGCGGCCGCGATCAGGACAGGCTCGACACGGCGACGATGGCACTGCGTGAGCGTGGTCCGCAGGTCTGGATCCCCGGAGAAGCCACGTTGGAGGACGTCTTCATCGATCTGATGAGCCGCGCCAGGGACAATTTCTCATGAACGCCGAGCGAAAAGCCGAGATGGACGATGTCGATCGGCGCACCCACGGCTTTCGGGCGTCCCTCGCGCGGTTTCGCGCCGCCTTCATCAAGGAGCTGATTCAACTCCGCCGCGACCGCATCACGTTTGCGATGATGATCGGCATTCCGCTCGTTCAGCTGACATTGTTCGGCTACGCCATCAACACCAATCCGCGCCATCTCCCGACAGCCGTCCTGGTTCAGGACGACAGTGCGTTCGCCCGGTCGTTTCTATCCGCCCTGCGTGCGAGCGACTATTTCGATGTGCGGCGCGTGGCGTCGAGCGAGGCGGAGGTCGACCATCTGATCCTCTCCGGCGACGTGCTGTTCGCCGTGCAGATCCCGGCGCATTTCGGCCGCGATCTGATCAGGGGCGATCGTCCGGCGCTGCTCGTCATCGCGGATGCCACCGATCCAACGGCGTCCGGCGGAGCCGTCGCCGCCCTTCAGGGATTGTCGGCGAGCGTCTTCTCCCGCGAACTCGTCGGCCCCGTCGCCAATCTCGCGCCCAAACCGCTGCCGTTCGAGTTGCGTGTGMACCAGCGCTACAATCCGGTCGGCGAAACCAGCCTCAACATCGTGCCGGGTCTCATGGGCATGATCTTGACTCTGACCATGCTGATCTTCACGGCGCTTTCGGTCACTCGCGAAATCGAACGCGGGACCATGGAGAGCCTGCTCGCCATGCCGATCCGCCCCGTGGAGATCATGCTCGGCAAGATCGCGCCTTACCTCGTGGTGGGCGGCGTTCAGATGACGATCATTCTCGTTTCGGCGCGTCTTCTGTTCGATGTGCCGGTGATCGGCAGCCTTTGGCTCCTCATCGTCCTGACGCTTTTGTTCATTCTCGCCAATCTATCCGTCGGCTACACGTTCTCGACCATCGCCACGAACCAGCTGCAGGCGATGCAGATGTCGTTCTTCTTCTTTTTGCCGAACATTCTTCTGTCGGGATTCATGTTCCCGTTCCGCGGCATGCCCGATTGGGCGCAGGCGGTCGGCGAAGTGCTGCCGCTGACTCACTATTTGCGGATCGTTCGCGGCATCATGTTGAAGGGCGCCGGTTTCATCGATCTGCAATTCGACGTCGCCGCGCTCGCCCTGTTCACCCTCGCCGCCATGGGGATCGCCGTCGCGCGGTTTCGGCAAACGCTCGATTGAGGGTCGCCTGCTAGTCGGCGATGACCGCTTCGGCGGATTTGATCGCGCTGCTGCGCAAAGGGCGTTCTTCCATCAACGCCAGGAAGACGAGCGCGATGACGAAGCC
>NZ_JBFUKD010000032.1:0-14228 GCF_056401005.1 Microvirga sp. P4_G7
GAGCGACACCTCGACGAAGACCAGAAGCTCCAGGCCAAGGCGGTGGGGATCGAGCCGCGCTCCGAATCCGGCAATGTAGCCCTCCCGCTGAAGACGCTTCACCCGGTCGCTGGTCGAGGTCGGTGACAGGCCTATCTTGTCGGCGAGGTCCACCGTCGAGGCACGGCCGTCGAGTTGGAGCAGCTTGAGAATCTTCCGATCGGTGCGGTCGATAACCGTCATTTTCACGCTCTTTGGATCATATTTCCATCGTTTATAAGGAAACTTGCCCAAAATTGCCATCGAAACACGGGCGAGGCTTGCTTATCTTCCAGGCAGTTTCAGAGAGATTCCTTCATGACCGCTTCTCCCCAACGCGCCGTCCCTTTCGATCCTCCCTACGCGGAGGCTGACGAGGCCGTCGCAGAGCGTCTGTTCAAGACGGCCCGCCTTACGCCTGAGGCCGAACGGCGCGTCGACGAGCGCGCCGCGCGCCTGATCGAAGCGATCCGCGAGAAAAGCGGTGGTCTCGGCGGCGTCGAGGAAATGCTGCGCGAATACGCCCTGTCCACCAAGGAGGGGTTGGCCTTGATGGTGCTGGCGGAAGCCCTCTTGCGCGTCCCCGACGCCGCGACCGCCGATCGCCTGATCGAAGACAAACTCGGCCAGGGCGATTTCGCCGAACACGAATCGAAATCCGACGCTTTCCTGATTTCCGCCTCCGCGTGGGCGCTCGGCATCACGGCCCGCATCATTCAACCGGGAGAAACGCCGGAGGGAATTCTGCGCCAACTGACCAAACGTCTCGGTCTGCCGGCCGTGCGTACCGCGACCCGTCAGGCAATGCGCGTGATGGGCAATCATTTCGTGCTGGGCCAGACCATTGCCGATGCCCTGAAGCGCGCAGGGTCCGCCAAAGGACGTCTCTATCGCTACTCGTTCGACATGCTCGGCGAGGGCGCGCGTACGGCGGCCGACGCGCAGCGCTATTTCGACTCTTACGCGTCCGCCATCGAGGCAATCGGGCAATCCGCCGGGAACGAACCCCTGCCCAACCGCCCGGGCATTTCGGTGAAGTTGTCGGCACTTCATCCGCGTTACGAAGCGACCAGCCGCGAGCGTGTGATGCGCGAGCTCGTGCCCCGTGTCATCGATCTCGCCCAGAAGGCGAAGGCCTATGACTTGAATTTCACGCTCGACGCGGAAGAAGCAGACCGGCTCGAATTGTCGCTTGCGGTAATCGAGGCTGTTCTCGCCGATCCGTCGCTCGCCGGATGGAGCGGTTTCGGCCTTGCCATTCAGGGCTACCAAAAGCGTGCCGCCGAAGCGATCGACGCCATTGCCGCAATGGCGGAGCGCTATGATCGCCGCATGATGGTACGGCTGGTGAAGGGCGCCTATTGGGATACGGAAGTGAAGCGCGCACAGGAGCGCGGGCTCGACGATTATCCAGTCTTCACGCGCAAGGCGATGACGGACCTCAATTATGTCGCCTGCGCCGAAAAGCTGCTCGCCCTGCGGCCGCGCATCTATCCGCAATTCGCGACTCACAACGCACTCACCGTCGCATCGATCCTGGAGCGCGCCGGCGGCGTCGACGGTTTCGAGTTCCAGCGCCTCCACGGTATGGGCGAGATCCTCTACGGCCGCTTGCTCGAGGAGAACCCCGGTCTCGCCTGCCGCACCTACGCACCCGTCGGCGGCCACCGCGATCTTCTCGCCTATCTCGTCCGTCGCCTGCTCGAGAACGGCGCCAACTCGTCCTTCGTATCGGTCGCCGCCGATCCCGACGTGCCGGTGCAATCACTTTTGAAACGACCCGTCGACATCATCGGCTCGCCAGACGCTGCCCGTCATCCAAAGCTCCCGCTGCCGCGCGACCTGTTCGGGCCGAGCCGGCGTAATTCACGCGGCGTCGAATTTGGCCACGAGGCGGCGCTCGAAGCCCTGCTCGCCGAAATCGCCAAGAGTGCGAAGACCTCGTTCAAGGCGTCGATTCTCATCGACGGCAAGCCGCAAGCCGGCACCGAGAGGCCGGTCGTCAGCCCCATCGACGGCATCACGATCGTCGGGACCGTCACCGAGGCTTCACCGGCGACTGCCGATCAGGCGATTCGCGCCGCGTCGGCCGGATTCCCCGCCTGGAGCGAAACGGATGCCAGCGACCGCGCCGCCGCCCTCGGCCGCGCCGCCGATCTGATGGAGGCACGGCGCGGCGCGCTGCTGCATTTGCTGCAGTCGGAAGCAGGCAAGACTCTCGACGACGCCCTCTCCGAAGTCCGCGAAGCGGTCGATTTCTGTCGCTATTACGCGGCGCAGGGGCGCACGTTGTTCGGCAGCGACCAACTTCTGCCCGGTCCAACCGGTGAGAGCAACGCTCTGCGCCTGCGCGGACGCGGCGTCTTCGTCGCCATCTCGCCCTGGAATTTCCCGCTCGCCATCTTCCTCGGCCAGGTCTCCGCCGCCCTGATGGCCGGCAACGCCGTCGTTGCGAAACCCGCTGAACAGACGCCGTTGATCGGCGCCTATGCCGTCGGGCTCCTGCACGAAGCCGGAATCCCCGGAACCGCGCTCCATCTCGTGCCGGGCGATGGTCGCGTCGGTGCTCGTCTCGTCGAGCATCCCGACGTCGCCGGCGTGGTCTTCACAGGTTCGACGGAGGTCGCGCGCATCATCAACCGCACGCTTGCGGCAAAGGACGGCCCGATCGTGCCGCTGATTGCGGAAACGGGCGGGATCAACGCAATGATCGTCGATGCGACGGCTCTGCCCGAGCAAGTTGCCGATGACGTCGTGATGTCGGCCTTCCGCTCCGCTGGCCAGCGTTGCTCGGCCTTACGCCTGCTCTGCGTCCAGGAAGATGTGGCGGACCGCATGATCGAGATGATCGCGGGGAGCGCCCAGGAACTCAAACTTGCCGATCCGCGCGACGTGTCGACCCAGATCGGCCCCGTCATCGACCAGGAAGCGAAGGACCGGCTCGACGCGCATATCGCCAAGATGAAGCAGACCGCGCGCGTTCATCACGCGGGCGATGCCCCCGCGCAGGGTACCTTTGTGGCGCCGCACATTTTCGAAATCGATTCGCCCGCAGATTTGACCGAAGAGGTGTTCGGCCCTGTGCTCCACGTGGTGCGTTATAAGGCGGACCGTCTCGACGAGGTTCTGCGGGCCATCGATGGGACCGGCTACGGCCTGACGCTTGGCGTTCATTCGCGCATCGACTCGACTGTCCGCCACGTGATCGAGCGCCTCGCCGTCGGCAACATCTATGTGAACCGCAACATCATCGGTGCTGTTGTAGGCGTGCAGCCGTTCGGTGGGCACGGTCTGTCCGGAACCGGGCCGAAAGCCGGCGGGCCAAACTACCTTCCGCGCTTCGCGACGGAACAGACGATTACGATCAACACGGCGGCGGCGGGCGGCAATGCCAGCCTTATCGCCATGGGCGAATAGTCCGCTCTCGGCAACCTTGGCCACGCTGGCGCGAATATGAGCACGGCGCGGCCAACATTCATGCGACCGCTGCCTCAGCCTGCGATTGAGCGACCGAGGTCGTGCTGGTACCGATTCAGGGATGACCGCAGGGAGCACCGAGCGATGATGGATCCGGATTTCGAGTTTCCGCACCGCGCCGTCAACGTCATCTCAAGTTTGATCGGGCTTTTCGCGCTCGCCTTCGTGACTTGGCAGTTGATCTGAGGGTCGAAGACGTGCGCAACAAAAAGGCCGGCGTCGAGCCGGCCTTCGTGACGTCGGCTGTTCTGCCGCCTTAGAAATTCAACGCCATCTTGGCTTCCTGCAGCTGAGCGAGCATGGACTCGGCCGTGTGCTTGGAGGCGAGATCGTCCGTTGCATCATAGGCCATTTGGGCCTGCAGGATCTCGTGGTCGATGATCTCGGAGGTGATTTCTTCCTCCGGCAGCGCGCGTTCGGCGAGGACGGTGAGACCGCCATGATTGATGTCCGCGAAACCGCCGCGAACCAGAACGCGACGGCCGTTGCCGACCTTCGTCGTGATGACGACGAAGCCCGCTTTGAGAGCGGTCATCATCGGCGCATGGCCGGCGAGCACCGTCATGTCGCCCTCGGTCGCGGGCAGCACGACCGCATCCACCTCGCCGGAGAACAGAACGCGCTCCGGCGCGACGAGTTCGAAGTGAAAAGTGGCCATCAGAGGCTCCCGTTATCCTCTCCCATGAGGAAGAGGAGGTGTATTGCCTTACGCCGCTTCTGCTGCGAGGCGCTGAGCCTTCTCGACCGCCTCTTCGATGGTGCCGACCATGTAGAAGGCCGCTTCGGGAAGGTGATCGTAATCGCCGTTCACGAGACCCTTGAAGCCCTTGATGGTGTCTTCGAGGGAGACGAGCTTGCCCGGCGAACCGGTGAAGACTTCGGCCACGTGGAAGGGCTGCGAGAGGAAGCGCTCGATCTTACGCGCACGCGCGACCGAGATCTTGTCCTCTTCCGAGAGCTCGTCCATGCCCAGGATCGCGATGATGTCCTGGAGCGCCTTGTAGCGCTGCAGAACCTGCTGAACCTGACGGGCGACGTTGTAGTGCTCCTCGCCGACGATGGCGGCGGAGAGCATGCGCGAGGTCGAGTCGAGCGGATCGACTGCCGGATAGATGCCCTTTTCCGCGATTGCACGCGACAGAACGGTCGTCGCGTCCAAGTGGGCGAAGGAAGCTGCCGGTGCCGGATCGGTCAGATCGTCGGCCGGCACGTAGATCGCCTGCACCGAGGTGATCGAACCCTTGGTCGTGGTGGTGATACGCTCCTGCAGCGCGCCCATGTCGGTCGCAAGCGTCGGCTGGTAACCCACCGCGGAGGGGATACGGCCGAGAAGCGCCGACACCTCGGAGCCCGCCTGCGTGAAGCGGAAGATGTTGTCGACGAAGAACAGCACGTCCTGGCCCTGATCGCGGAAGTTCTCAGCGACCGTCAGGCCGGTGAGCGCGACGCGGGCGCGGGCGCCCGGAGGCTCGTTCATCTGACCATAGACGAGGGCGCATTTCGAACCCTTGGCCGAACCGCTCTCGCGGGGGTCCACGTTCACCTTCGACTCGATCATCTCGTGATAGAGGTCGTTGCCTTCACGGGTGCGTTCGCCGACGCCGGCGAACACGGAATAACCGCCGTGCGCCTTCGCGACGTTGTTGATCAATTCCATGATGAGCACGGTCTTGCCGACGCCTGCACCGCCGAACAGGCCGATCTTGCCGCCCTTCGCATAAGGCGCGAGCAGGTCGACGACCTTGATGCCGGTGACGAGAATCTGACCTTCCGTCGATTGCTCGGCATAGGACGGCGCCGGCTGGTGGATGGCGCGGATGCTTTCGCCGACGATCGGGCCGGCTTCGTCGACCGGTTCGCCGATGACGTTCATGATGCGGCCGAGCGTGCCGGCGCCGACGGGCACCGAAATCGGCGCGCCGGTATCCGTCACGGGCTGGCCGCGAACGAGGCCTTCCGAGGTGTCCATGGCGATACAGCGGACGGTGTTCTCACCGAGCTGCTGCGCCACTTCGAGCACCATGCGGTTGCCCTGGTTGGTGGTCTCGAGAGCGTTCAGGATCTCGGGAAGGTGACCATCGAAATGCACGTCGACGACAGCGCCGATGACCTGCGTGATCTTGCCCGTGGGCTTTGCGGTGTTAGCCATGGTTGGCTCCTCTCGGATATCGTCAGAGCGCTTCGGCGCCCGAGATGATTTCGATCAATTCCTTGGTGATCATCGCCTGACGCGACCGGTTGTAGGTCATCGTCTGCTTCTTGATCATATCGCCGGCGTTGCGGGTCGCACTGTCCATCGCGCTCATGCGCGCGCCTTGTTCGGAGGCGGCGTTTTCCAGAAGCGCGCGGAAGATCTGAACGGTGAAGTTGCGCGGCAACAGCGTCGTCAGAATCTCGCCCTCGTCGGGCTCGTAATCGTAGACTGCGTTGGTGCCGCCCGCGCCCGTTTCGATCTGCGCCGGCAGGATCTGCTTGGCCGTCGGGATCTGGGAAATCACCGACTGGAAGCGCGAATAGAACAACGTCGCCACGTCGAATTCGCCCTGCTCGAACAGCGCGAGCACTTTCTGGGCGATCATGTCGGCTTGTTCGAAACCGATCTGCCGCACGGAGCGCAGGTCGACCAGATCGATGATCTTGTCGGAGAACTGGCGACGCAGGATGTCGTAGCCCTTCTTGCCGACGCAGATGATCTTGACCGTCTTGCCTTCAGCGAGAAGACGGTTGGCATGATCTCGCGCCAGGCGCGAGATCGACGAGTTGAACGCACCGCACAGGCCGCGCTCGGCCGTGCAGACGATCAGAAGATGCACCTGATCGGATCCCGTGCCGGCGAGCAGCCGCGGCGTCTCCGGTCCGACGGTCACGCCGGATGCCAGATTGCCGAGCACCGCGGACATGCGTTCCGCATACGGCCGCGCGGCTTCCGCCGCACTCTGCGCACGGCGCAATTTTGCAGCGGCCACCATTTGCATGGCCTTGGTGATCTTCTGCGTCGCCTTGACCGAGGCGATTCGGTTGCGAAGGTCTTTTAAGCTCGGCATCGAGCGGCCCTACCCTCTCCGGTGACCCGGTCCAATCTTACGAGAACGACCAATCTTACGAGAACGACCAATCTTACGAGAACGACTTAGCGAAGGACTGGACGGTGTCCTTGAGCTTCGCTTCGGTCTCGCTCGTCAGATCCTTCGTCGAGCGGATCGAATCCAGGATGTCGGGGTGCTTGGCGCGCAGAAGCCCCAGCAAACCTTCCTCGAAGGCGCGAATGCGGTTGAGCGGCAACGCGTCGAGATAGCCGTTCACGCCGGCGTAAATCACCGCGACCTGCTCTTCCATCTTCAGCGGCGAGAATTGCGGCTGCTTCAGGAGCTCGGTCAGGCGCGAACCGCGATTGAGGAGGCGCTGCGTGGTGGCGTCGAGATCGGAGCCGAACTGCGCGAAGGCAGCCATCTCGCGATACTGCGCGAGCTCGCCCTTGATCTTGCCGGCGACCTTTTTCATCGCCTTCGTCTGGGCCGAGGAGCCCACGCGGGAAACCGACAGACCGACGTTCACCGCCGGGCGGATGCCCTGGTAGAACAGATCGGTCTCGAGGAAGATCTGGCCGTCGGTGATCGAAATCACGTTGGTCGGGATGTAGGCCGACACGTCGTTCGCCTGCGTCTCGATGATCGGCAGGGCGGTCAGCGAACCGGCGCCCTGTGAATCGTTGAGCTTCGCGGCGCGCTCGAGAAGGCGCGAATGGAGATAGAACACGTCGCCCGGATAGGCTTCGCGGCCCGGCGGACGGCGCAGGAGAAGCGACATCTGACGGTAGGCGACGGCCTGCTTGGACAGATCGTCATAGGTGATCACGGCATGCATGCCGTTGTCACGGAAGTACTCGCCCATGGCGCAACCGGAGAACGGCGCCAGAAACTGCATCGGGGCCGGGTCCGACGCGGTCGCGGCGACCACGATCGAGTATTCCAGCGCGCCGTTCTCTTCCAGAACCTTCACGAACTGGGCGACGGTCGAACGCTTCTGGCCGATGGCGACGTAGACGCAATAGAGCTTCTGCGACTCGTCGTTGCCCTGGTTGAGGGGCTTCTGGTTCAGGATCGTGTCGAGTGCGATGGCGGTCTTGCCGGTCTGGCGATCACCGATGATCAGCTCGCGCTGGCCGCGGCCGACGGGGATCAGGGCGTCGATGGACTTGAGACCAGTCGCCATCGGCTCGTGAACCGACTTGCGCGGAATGATGCCGGGCGCCTTCACGTCGACGCGGCGACGCTCGGTCGACTGGATCGGGCCCTTGCCGTCGATCGGGTTGCCGAGCGCGTCGACGACGCGGCCGAGCAGGCCCTTGCCGACAGGCACGTCGACGATGGCGCCGGTCCGCTTGACGGTCTGGCCTTCGGCGATTTCACGGTCGGAACCGAAAATCACGATACCGACGTTGTCGGTCTCGAGATTGAGGGCCATGCCCTTGACGCCGCTTTCGAACTGCACGAGTTCGCCGGCCTGGACATTGTCGAGGCCGTAGCAGCGGGCAATACCGTCACCGACGGACAAAACCTGGCCAACTTCGGTCACCTCGGCCTCGGCGCCGAAGTTCTTGATCTGCTCTTTGAGGATCGCGGAGATCTCAGCGGCTCGAATGTCCATTAGCGGACCTCTTTCATCGCTAGACGAATGGAATTGAGTTTGTTGCGCACCGAAGCGTCCACCATGCGGGAACCCATCTTCACGATGAGGCCGCCGATGAGGCTCGGGTCGATCTTGACGTCCAGGGAGACGTCAGACTTGGCGACGTCGCGCAGCGCCGCCTTGATTTCGTTCATCACCTTGTCGGAGGGCTCCTCCGCCAGGACGACCTGCGCCCGGACGATGCCCTTCGACGTCGCTACGAAATCGCGATAGGCCCGGATCATGTCGGGCAATGCGAACAGGCGACGCTTGTTGGCGGTCAGGCGAATGAAATTGGCCGCGAGGCCGGAAATGCCAGCTTTGTCGAGAATTGCGCCGATGGCCCCAGCCTGCTGCTCGGCTGTGAAGGCCGGACTGCGGATGAGCCGCTGCAGGTCGGCGCTCTCCTTGATCAGCTTGTCGAAGCGGTCGAGGTCGGCTGCGACCGCGTCCACGGACTTCGCTTCCTGGGCAAGCTCGAACAGCGCCGAGGCATAGCGTTGCGCTACACCCGACAGGAGAGGTCCGTCTTGAGAACCGCTTTGCGCCACGTAAATCGTCTCTCTCAAATCTCACGGGTTTCGAACCGGCATAGCCGCAAAACGGCGTCGGGAGCCCCGTCAGGTCGGTGGAAAGGAGCCAGAGGCGGGAGGCGTCTCCACCCATCAGGCGGGGGTGCACTAGCATGGGATTTCCGGTGGTGCAAGCTGAGGAACCCTCAGCCGACGACCATTCCGGCAAAAGTTGGGCCGATCAGACTTCGATCACCGCCATCTGGCAGTTCTGCAACATCGGCAAGCCGGTGAATTCCCGGAAGAAAGTTCCATGTCCGACGACCGCGATCAGGGTTTCGGGACGGGCCGAAAGCCAGCCGCGAAACCGATCGATCCGACCGGCCAAGAGATCGAGCGGTTCGACGCTCAAACCGCGCTCATCCGGATTCTCGTCCCGGTGCCACCAGATTTCTTCCAGGTGATCGAACGCGAAGCCGGGGAATTCCTTGGTGAGGTGAATGGGTTCCCGCCCCACGTCACAACTGCTGAGCAGATATTCCCGATGGAGGGATTCGACGACGATCGGCGGCGAGGACGGATGCTCCCCAAAAATCCCCATCGTGGTCTGCAAGGCCCGAGTCAGGGGCGAGGTCACCACGAGTTCGTAGGCGAAGGCCCGGTGATGGGCGGCAGCGGCGGCGGCTTGGCTATGTCCCAATTCGGTCAACGGCGCGTCGAAGAAAAGCGGATCGGTTCCGGCCGTGTCGTAATGGGCGTTGAAGGTGGATTGTCCGTGCCGGATGCAGTGAATCGTCTTGGCCATGCTTTCCTCTGTTCCAATCGGGCAGGATTGATCACAAAAAGCTCTGCGGGTCCACGTCGATGGCGACGCGGGTGTTGCCGCGCAGCTTTGGGCAGCGGGCGAGCCACGCGCGCAAATAAGCCTGGAGATCGACGTCCCGCTCGGTCTTGACCAGGAGCCGGAACCGATACCGGCCGCGGATCAAGGCGAGCGGCGCCTCGGCCGGGCCGAGGACCGTGACGCCTGGAGGGGGTTCGGCAACCTTGGCCATGGCGCGCGCATGGCTCTCGGCGACGTCCTTCTCCGCGGCGGTGACGATGAGGGCCGCAAGACGGCCGAAGGGCGGCAGCCCCGCCAATTGCCGGACCCGCGTCTCTTCCGCATAGAATCGCTCCGCATCGCCCGAGATCAGCGCCGCGATCACCGGATGATCGGGCTGCCAGGTCTGGACGAGAGCCCGGCCCGCCTTGTCGCCGCGCCCGGCCCTGCCCGTCACCTGTTGGAGAAGCTGGAAAGTTCGCTCGGCGGCCCGGGGGTCGCCGGAGGTCAGGCCGATATCAGCATCGAGAACGCCGACGAGCGTCAGCAACGGGAAATTGTGACCCTTCGCCACCAATTGCGTGCCGATGACAATGTCGAACTCTCCGGCGGCGATTGCGGCGAGTTCCGTCCGCAGGCGCTCGGTGCCCCCGGGAAAGTCGCTGGAGAGGACGACGGTTCTCTTGTCCGGAAAGAGCTCGGCTACTTCCTCGGCGATGCGCTCGACGCCCGGACCGCAGGAGGTGAGTGAATCGACACTGCCGCATGAGATGCAGGCGTGCGGTGTGCGCTCGATATGTCCGCAATGATGGCAGACCAGAGAGCGCCTGAACCGGTGCTCGACAAGCCAGGCCGAGCAGTTGGGGCATTCGTAGCGATGGGCGCAGGCCCGACACAAGGTCAGAGGGGCATAGCCGCGCCGATTGAGAAAGAGCAGCACCTGCTCGCCCCGTCCCAGCGTCGCCTCGATGGCGGCGTTGAGGGATGGCGACAACCAGCGCCCGCGCGGAATTTCCTCTTTCTTGAGATCGATCGCCCGGATCTGCGGCAATTGCCGCCCGCCGAATCGTTCGGGTAGCCGCACATGCCGATACCGCCCGCGCTCCACATTGACCCGGCTTTCGATGGATGGCGTCGCGGAGGCGAGGATGACCGGCGCATTTTCAATCCGCCCGCGCACCACCGCCATGTCGCGGGCATGATAATGGACGCCATCCTCCTGCTTGTAGGCCGTCTCGTGTTCCTCATCGACCACGATCAGGCCGAGATTGACGTAAGGCATGAACAATGCCGAGCGAGCGCCCGCCACGACCTTGACCTCCCCCGACGCGATCCCCGCATAGAGCCGCTCGCGCTTGCGACCGGTGACCCCGGAATGCCAGGTCGCCGGCTTGACTCCGAACCTCGCCGCAAACCGGTCGAGGAACTGAGCCGTCAGCGCGATTTCGGGCATGAGGATCAGCGCTTGTTTCCCCTCCCGGACAGCCGCAGCGACGGCTTCGAAATAGACCTCCGTCTTACCAGATCCGGTCACCCCTTCGAGAAGAACCACGGGCGCCTGAGTCTCTCGCAAGGTCTCGACGAGGGTGCGCGCGGCGGCCGCCTGGCCCTCCGAGAGTTGGGTGTTGCCGAATTCCGGATCCGGCAGCTCGGCCACCGGCTCAGGAGGAAGGGCCAGCGTCTCCAGCGCCCCCCCGTCGATCAGCCCGTCGATGACGCCGACGCTCACGCCGGCCTGCTCGGCCAATTCGCGCTTGGTGCGGGTCTTGCCGTCCGCGGCGATGTCGATCGCGCGGCGGCGGGCGGGGGTCAGACGCTCCGGCGGTGGGCCGCTCTTGCGCACTCCGATGCGCACGGCTTCCGGGTGGGTCCCGTCCACCATCTTGAGGCCCATCGAGAGCACGGACCCCTTGGGCGCCAGGGTATACCAGGCCATCCAATCGAGCAGCTTGCGCATGTTGGCGGACAATCCCGCCACCTCGATCGCCTCGCTCACCCGTTTGAGATTGCCACCGGCCCCTTCGCGCAGCGACCACACGACGCCCGGCATCTCACGGGTCCCGAGCGGCACTTGCACCACATCGCCCTCCTTCAAGGCGAGCTCGTCCGGCACGGCGTAGCTATAGGCCGTGTCCAGCGCCAGGGGGATCAGGACATCGGCGATGAAGCGGGTCATTCGGTTCGGATTAACCTCGATCTGATAAGGTACTGCCCTGGCACGAAGCAAGAACATGTCAAGTCCCGATTCGCAAACGATCCTCGATCTGGTTCTCCCAGGCGCTCCCGACCTACGCCAGGAGGCGATGCAATGGCTCACCGGCCTCGCCAAGGAACGCCGCCTGTCGCCGAAAACAGTCGAAGCTTATGGCCGCGACCTGCGGCAATTTCTTGCCTTCCTCACCACCCATCTCGGCGCCGCCCCTGACATCGCCGCATTCGTCGCCCTGAAGCCGCTCGACATCCGGTCCTTCCTCGCAGCGCGTCGTCTCGATGCGATCCAGAGCCGATCACTCATGCGCCAGCTCGCGGCTTTGCGCTCCTTTGCGCGTCATCTCGAGCGCGAAGGCCACGGCACGGCTTCGGCCTTCGCGGCGATTCGCTCACCCAAAGTACCGCGAAATCTACCACGTCCGCTTTCCGCCGCTTCGGCCGTCGCAGTGACGGAGACCGAATTGCGCGCGGACGACAGCCGCAAGCCCTGGATCCTGGCGCGTGACGCCGCGGTCCTCTCGCTTCTCTACGGCGCGGGCCTGCGTATCTCGGAGGCGCTCGGCATCGCGCGACGTGATGCGCCGATCAACGGCATCGACGCGCTCACCGTCATGGGCAAGGGAGGCAAGATGCGATCGGTGCCCGTGATGCCGGTCGTTCAAACCGCGATCGAAGACTATCTCGGGCTCTGTCCCTACGCGATGAAGCCGGAAGGACCGCTCTTTGTCGGCGCACGCGGCGGCCCGCTGTCGCCGCGTATCATCCAACTCGCGGTCGAGGAATTGCGCGGCGCCTTGGGCTTGCCCGACAGCGCCACCCCACATGCACTGCGCCACTCCTTCGCGACGCATCTCCTTGCCCGTGGCGGCGATTTGCGCGCGATCCAGGAACTCCTGGGCCACGCCTCGCTCTCGACGACGCAGCTCTACACGAAGGTGGACGCAACGCGGTTGATGGACGCTTTCGACGCCGCCCATCCGCGGGCGCGCGCAAAGTGAGAACACCCTCTCCCGCAAGGGGAGAGGGCTTCCAAGTCACATATGAATCGCGCGCTTGTCGACGGCGAGCGCCGCTTCCTTCACCGCCTCCGCGAGCGTCGGATGCGCGTGGCAGGAGCGGGCGATGTCTTCCGACGAACCGCCGAACTCCATCGCGATCACCGCCTCGTGGATCAATTCACCCGCGTTGGCGCCGATGATGTGGACGCCGAGAACTTTGTCAGTGGTCGCATCGGCGAGAATTTTCACGAAGCCGTCCGTCGCATGGATCGCCTTCGCGCGGCCGTTCGCGGTGAAGGGGAACTTGCCGATGTTGTAGGCTATGCCCGCAGCCTTCAATTCCTCTTCGGTCTTGCCGACCGATGCGACTTCCGGAGAGGTGTAGACCACGCTCGGGATCACGTCGTAGTTCACATGTCCGGCCTTGCCGGCGATGATCTCCGCGACCGCGACGCCTTCGTCCTCGGCCTTGTGCGCCAGCATCGGTCCGGCGATCACGTCGCCGATGGCGTAGACGCCGGTGACGTTCGTCGAGAAATGCGCGTCGGTCTGAATGCGGCCCTTCTGATCTTTCTGCACGCCGATCTCATCGAGCCCGAGACCATCGGTGTAAGGCACGCGCCCGATGGCGACGAGAACGACATCCGCGTCGATCGTCTCCGCCGCGCCGCCGGCAGAGGGTTCCACGGACAACGTCGCGCCCTTGCCCTTGCGGTCGACCTTGGTGACCTTCGAGCCGAGCTTGAACTGAAAGCCCTGCTTGGTGAGCATGCGCTGGAAGTTCTTGGCGACCTCCGCGTCCATGCCGGGAAGAATGCGATCGAGATATTCGACCACCACGACTTCCGAGCCGAGCCGGCGCCACACCGATCCCAGTTCGAGACCGATGACTCCAGCGCCGATGACGACGAGGCGCTTCGGCACGGCCGCGAGTTCGAGCGCACCTGTCGAAGAGACGACGATCTTCTCGTCGATTTCGACGCCGGGCAGGCGCGTTACGTCGGAGCCGGTGGCGATGACGATGTTCTTCGTCTGCAGGACCTGATTCGAACCGTCCTCGCCCTTCACCTCCACCTGACCGGCGGCGGCAATGCGCGCGGTGCCGAAGAACGCATCGATCTTGTTCTTCTTGAGCAGGAATTCGACGCCCTTGACGTTGCCGTCGACGCCTTCCTGCTTGAACGCCTGCATCTTCGCGAGATCGACCTTCGGCGCGCTCACCTGGATGCCCATCTTGTCGAAATGCGAGCCCGCCTCCTCGAACAGATGCGACGTGTGAAGCAACGCCTTCGATGGAATGCAACCGATGTTCAGGCAGGTGCCGCCATGGGTCTTGCGCTTTTCGACGACGGCGGTCTTCAGACCGAGCTGCGCCGCGCGAATCGCACAGACATAGCCACCCGGGCCCGTTCCGATGACGATGAGATCGTAAGACATGTGTCGCCCCCTTGGACGTCATGGCCGGGCTGGTCGCAGCCATCGATGTGGTCGAGAACCGCCCGGCAAATGCAATGGATGCCC
>NZ_JBFUKD010000033.1:0-13908 GCF_056401005.1 Microvirga sp. P4_G7
GGATAGCGCCATGAGCTTCGTTGAAAGAGGGCTCTCGGGATCCGCAAGGCCATTCAGAACATTGAAATGATGGGCGCCCGGCACTTCATGGACGCTTCCGTTGATTCCTGCCTCCGCCCATCGGGCGACGAAGGTGTGGGATTGCCGGCGATACTCCGCGCTCTCCGCTTCTCCCACGACGGCGACAACATTTCCGGGACGCAGCGGCAGCCAGCCAATCGGGCTGAGACGTTCGGCATCGGCGGTCGTCAGGTTCAAAGCCCGAACGACAGAGGTGTGGACGAGAGGAACAAGGTCAAAGAGACCCGAGATTGGCAATGCACCCCTGATTGTGCCTGACAGCCCGCTTGGCGGACGTCCCATCAGGCATGCCGCCAGGTGCCCGCCGGCCGAGTGCCCTGCTACCAGAAGCGGGCGACCGGTCCTTTTGGCGACATATGCGGCGGCGATGCCGGCATCCCGCAGGATGTCGTCCAACGTCGCGGCGGGAGCGAGGTCGTAGTTGGGGATCGCGACCGTCAGACCCCGCTCGTTTGCTCCCCGCGCGAGATGGCTCGTGGAGGATTTGTCGAGGGCCTGCCAATACCCACCGTGAAAGAACAGGACGACCGGCCCTCCTTTATCTCCGCCAGGCGGGTAAAACAGATCAAGCCGATGGCGTTCGCCGAGCGCATAGGGAAGGTCGAGTTCGCAAAGCGCCGTCTCGCGATAGGATGCGGCGTCCTTGTACCAGCGCGCCATATGGTCGGCATGGTCCGCGACTCTCGCGCGATTGTTGTACTCGACCTCGAAATCAACTTCGCCATCCGGCATCGGGCACTCCTGTCAGACGTGCAGATAACGATCCTTGAGCGAGGGATCCGAAAGCAAGTCCGCGCTCGATCCCGTCCAGACGGAACGCCCCTTCTCAATGATGACGTGCCGGTCGGCAAAGGCGGCGAGCGCATCGACGTTCTTGTCGATGACAAGAATCGACTGATGCTCGCTTCGAAGGCGCTTGAGGCAAGTCCAGATCTCGGTACGGATCAACGGAGCCAATCCCTCGGTCGCTTCGTCGAGAATGACGAGTTTAGGGTTGGTCATGAGCGCGCGGCCGATAGCGAGCATTTGCTGTTCGCCACCCGAGAGTTGTGATCCCAGGTYGCTTCTGCGTTCCTTCAGGCGTGGAAATAGCTCATAGATCGCATCGAGGGTCCAGCGCTTCGAACCAGAGCGCGCAGCGGCCGTGGCGACGAGATTTTCTTCGACACTCAAAGTAGGGAAGATCTGTCGGCCCTCCGGCACAAGGCCGATGCCGGTTTGAGCAACTCGATATGGTTCGAGCCCGGTCAGGTTCTTGTCTCCGAACCGAACTTCGCCTCCTTTTGGGCGGAGAAGTCCCATGATCGTCCGGATGGTGGTTGTCTTACCCATTCCGTTGCGCCCGAGAAGCGTGACGACTTCCCCAGGTCGAACATCGAAGGAGACGTCGAACAGGACCTGGGCAGGGCCGTAGGAGGCCTCGAGACGTCGCACCGATAGCATCAGACCGACTCCTCGCCGAGATAGGCAGCCCGGACCGCCGGGTCGGTCTTGATCCGTTCCGGCGCATCGGTCGCAATCAAGCGGCCATAAACGAGCACGCTTATTCGGTCGGCCAGGGAAAAGACCGCATCCATGTCGTGTTCGATCAGAACAATCGTGGTTTGCCCTTTCAACAACCGCAAGGTCTCTACAACGCGCTGCGATTCCTCGTGTCCCGTGCCGGCCAGCGGTTCGTCCAGAAGAAGCAGTTTCGGAGCGGTTGCGAGTGCTATGGCGAGTTCCAGCTGTCGCTTCTCCCCGTGCGACAGAAGCCCCGCGGGTCCATGGGCGCGCGTGTCGAGAGCGACCCGGCTCAAGCATTCCATGGCGGCTTCGTTCAGACCGCTCTCGCGAGAGGCGTCACGGAAGAACCGAAAGCTTGAACCGGACCGCGCCTGAATGGCCAAGGCGACATTTTCCAGGGCTGAGAAGCGCGGCAAGATCGAGGTGATCTGAAAGGAGCGGGCGAGGCCGCGACGAACCCGGAGCGGCATGGCCAACGTCGTGACGTCATCCCCGTCGAAAACGATGTGGCCGGATGCCGGAGCGACCAGGCCTGAAATCTGGTGAATGAGCGTTGTCTTGCCGGCGCCATTTGGGCCGATGATCGCGTGAAGCTCGCCCGGGACGATCGAAAGGTTGACGTCATCCGTCACGACGAGTGCGCCATAAGTCTTTCGCAGATCGCGGAGTTCGAGAAGCGTTTCAGGCATTCCGACCTCGCTGAAGGAGGCTCAAGATACCCCCGCGGGCGAAGAGGACGACTAAGATCAGAAGTGGCCCAAAGACCATCTTCCAATTCTCGACAATGTGCAGTCGCGCGGTGTCGGACAGCATGAATCCCAATCCGGACAGAATTTCCGGTAGGAACTCTTCGAGCAACAGAAAGGCCGCGGCGCCGATGATTGCGCCGTGCAGGCTGCCGAGCCCGCCCAGGACGACCATGAAGATCAGCTCGCCCGAGCGTTGCCACGTCATGTAAGCTGGGCTGACGAAACCTGTCTGGTTCGCGAGGAGGAAGCCCGCGAGCGCGGCCATCATGCCGCTGATCACATAGGCGACGAGTTGGTAACGGAACGGCTGAAATCCAATAGCCTCCATCCGCACGCTGTTTTCGCGAGTCCCGCGCAGCACCCTTCCAAACCGCGATGCCACGATTGCCCGCGACACTCCATACATCACGAGGAGGCACAGAAGCGTGACCCAATAGAATGTCTTGTCGCTCTTCAGAATTGCATATCCGCCCACGAGACTGCGAGCCGGCAGCGTCATCCCGTCGTCACCACCATAGGAGGCGAGCGACGTCGCGAGAAAGAACAACATCTGTCCGAAGGCGAGCGTGATCATGATAAAATAGACGCCCTTCGTGCGGAGTGAAATCGCGCCGGCAACAAGAGCGAAGCACGCCGAAACGGCAAGCGCTGCCGGAATTTGTACGAGCGCATCGTCAAAGCCGTCACTGGCGAGAATGCCGACGGCATAGGCGCCGATTCCGACAAAGGTCGCGTGTCCGAAGCTGACGAGAGCGCCGTATCCAAGAATCAGGTCGAGAGACATCGCGGCAAGGCCAAAGATCATCACTCGCATCAGGAGCGACAAGAAATAACCTTCGGCGCCGGAATGTGACGCCACCAGAGGCGCGATTGCGAGGACGGCGAAAAGCGCGATCGGGACGATGTTTCGCGTTCGATTGGTCAATGGGTGTGCGATGTCTGTCATGGCGCTAACGCTTCACCGGAAAGAGACCCGACGGACGAAAGAACAGGATGGCCGCCATGAAGATGTAAATCAGCATTGGCGCGATGGCGCGGCCGGTCTGGCTCGCGGTCGCGGGGTCGAGAAAAAGACGCAGAAGGTTCGGTGCGAAGGAGCGGCCGACCGTATCGACCAATCCTACGAGCAAGGCAGCCAGAAACGCCCCACGGATAGAGCCAATTCCACCGATTACGATCACCACGAATGCGAGGATCAGAATGTTGTCTCCCATGCCGGGCTCGACGGACAGAATCGGTGCGACCATGGCGCCCGCGAAACCTGCAAGCATTGCGCCGAAGCCGAACACGATCATGAACAGTCCGCGAATGTTGACGCCGAGAGCCGACACCATGGGGGCATTCGACGCGCCGGCGCGAACCAGCATTCCGATACGTGTGTGATTGACGACGAGATAGAGAAGAGCGGCGACAGCGAGACCCGCGAAGATGATTGCAAGGCGATAGACCGGATAGAGAAGTCCGTCCGCAATCTCGACCGAACCGGATAGAAGCTCTGGAGGAGGAACGTTCAGGGGGGCGGCTCCCCAGACAAACTTTACGCCCTGGTTCAGAAACAGAATGACGCCGAAGGTGGCGAGGACTTGGTCGAGATGGTCGCGGTCATAGAGATGACGAAAGACAGTAATCTCCAGGAGCAACCCCACGGCAAGGGCGCTGGGCAGCGCAAGCACAAGCGCCCAACCGAAACTGCCGGTCCACGCACTGAAGGCCGCCATCAGATACGCGCCAACCATGTACTGGACGCCGTGCGCGAGGTTGATGAAGTCCATCACGCCGAACACGAGTGTCAGTCCGGCGGYGATGAGAAACAGGATGATTCCGAATTGCAGGCCATTGAGCGCCTGAACGAAGAGAAGCGTTGCGTTCATCGTGCCTTACCGGCTGCAAAGGGATCTCACCGCTCTCGCTTCCGTCTTACGAATGCGTTGGCACGATGAACGTCGGCGAAGAGCAGCCTCGCTCCGAAAATGGAGCGGAGCGAGGCAAACGTATTCAGGCAGCTCAATTGGTCGCTGCGCATTCCTTGGCGTAGGCGTCGGTATAATCGTCGAACACCTTCTCGGCGATCTCGGTCTGGAACTTGCCATCGGGACGTTTGGCGACCTTCACCAAATAGAAGTCCTGTACCGGAAAACCGTTGGTGCCGAACTTGAAATCACCGCGAAGCGACTTGAAGTCGGCTTTCTTGATAGCCGCGCGCAAGGCGTCCTTGTTGTCGGTCTTGCCGCCGGTCGCCTTGAGAGCGCTTTCGATCAGAAGGGCTGCATCATAGGCATGCATCGAATAGGAGCCAGGCACGGACCCGTAAGCCGCCTCGTAGTCCTTCACGAATTTCTTGTTTTGAGGGTTATCCATGTTGGGAGCCCAGTTCGATCCGCCGAGCATGCCGATTGCAGCGTCCTGCTGCGCGGGCAGGGTGGATTCGTCGACCGTGAAGGCAGAGAGGAATGGGATTTTGTCCGCGAGGCCGGCAGCGCGATATTGCTTGACGAGGTTCACGCCCATGCCACCCGGCATGAAGGTGAAAACGGCGTCGGGTTTCATGGATGCGATCTTGGCGAGCTCGGATTGGAAGTCGAGATTGTTCAGTGGAACGTAGGATTCCTCGACGACCTCACCCTTGTAGTGCCGTTTGAAGCCGGCAAGGGCGTCCTTTCCGGCCTGATAGTTCGGCGCCAAAAGGTAGACCTTCTTATACCCGCGGTCCTGAGCGACCTTGCCGAGAACCTCGTGGTTCTGGTCGTTCTGATACGACGTCGCGAAGAAGTACGGACTGCAGCTCTTGCCGGCCAGATTCGACGGTCCTGCATTGGTGCTGATGTAGAACGTGTTCGCGTCTACGATTGGCTTGTGAACGGCGACCGCAACATTGGAAAAGATTGGACCGACGACGAAGTCGACCTTGTCGCGCTCGATCAGGCCTTTTACCTTCGTGATTGCTACGTCGGGCTTGAGTTCGTCGTCGACGACGATCACCTCGACTTCGCGCCCGCCAAGTTTGCCGCCGAGATCCTTGATCGCCAGCTGGAAGCCGTCGCGCGCCTGCTGGCCGAGGACGGCGGAGGGCCCGGAAAGGGTCAAAAGCAGGCCGACCTTCACCTTCTCCTGAGCCAAGGCGGGCATTGCCACGAGACCGAGGCCGGCCGCCAGGCCAAGCGTCTTGATGTAGAGATTCATTCTGGACTCCCGAATGTCTGTTCCCTGCGCACGGTGTGCCGTGCTTGGCGATTGTTGCCGGTGGGCGTGGCCCGCCGGTCGTCAGGCCAATGTGGCGCAATTTCGTACGGTCGAACACTCCCCCTTCAGTAGGGCTAAAGGAGGTCGGTTCTCCCGTCGAGATTGCCAAAGTATTATTTGAAGTTTTAAATAAATATGGAACTTCTACAAGTCCGCAGCGCCGGCTCGCGCTGCGAAGGAGGATCCCATAACCACCGACCGGACAGAGGAACCGACCATGGCGTATACGGCGCACGTCGATACCTTCGCGAGGGACAATCTCCCGCCGCAAGAGGAGTGGCCGACGTTCCTGTTCGAGCGGGACGAGCTTCGCTATCCAGACCGACTCAATTGCGCGACGGCGTTTCTCGACCGTTGGGTCGATGAGGGGCGAGGGGATGAAATCTGCCTCTTCAGCGGCGAGGAGACGCTCACCTATCGCGCTCTTCAGGAGAAGGTGAACCGGATCTGCAACGTCCTGGTCGAGAAGCTCGGATTCGTTCCCGGAAACCGCGTGCTGCTGCGCTCGGGTAACAATGCGATGATGGTCGCGTTGTACCTGGCCGTCTTGAAGGCTGGAGGCGTAGTCGTCGCGACGATGCCGTTGCTTCGCGCCAAGGAGATCGCCTATCCCCTCATCAAGGCCAAGATCGCGCTGGCCTTCTGCGATGGCCGGCTGGCTGGGGAAATGGAGCGGGCACGAGCCCTCGCCCCGGATCTGTCGCGGGTCGTCTACTGGGGAACGGGGGGGGGCGACTCACTTGAAACTCTGATCGCTGACGCGTCCCCTGAGTTCGGCGCCGTCGACACGGCGGCGGATGACGTCTGCCTCATCGGCTTCACCTCGGGAACGACTGGGCAGCCGAAGGGTACCATGCATTTCCACCGGGATATGTTGGCGATTTGCGATGGGTACGGACGCAACGTTCTGAGGGCCCGTTCCAGCGACCGTTTCATCGGATCGCCTCCGTTGGCCTTCACTTTCGGTCTGGGGGGAATTGTCCTTTTTCCGCTGCGGATCGGAGCCGCCTCCGTGCTGGTGGAGAACGCGACACCAGATGCGCTTCTAGCGGCAATCGCCGCGCGCAGAGCAACGGTTTGCTTCACGGCGCCAACCGCATATCGCGCCATGCTCTCGAAGCTCAAAGATGCGGACATCTCATCGCTGCGCATTTGCGTGTCCGCGGGTGAACCATTGCCGACGGACACCTATCACGCCTGGAAATCCGCCACCGGCCTGAGTTTGATGGATGGAATCGGTGCCACTGAAATGCTCCACATCTTCATTGCCGCCAGGCAGGATGAAATCCGACCCGGTGCTACGGGTAAGCCTGTTCCGGGCTACGAGGCCGCAATTCTCGACGAAGACGGTAAGCCGGTCCCGCCCGGCGCGATTGGCCGCCTTGCCGTGCGCGGTCCAACAGGATGCCGCTACCTCGCGGATGATAGGCAGCGTAAGTATGTGCAGAACGGCTGGAACATCACCGGCGACACGTATGTCATGGATGAGGACGGGTACTACTGGTACCAGGCCCGCTCTGACGACATGATCGTTTCATCCGGTTACAACATCGCAGGACCGGAGGTCGAGGCGGCATTGCTGACCCACCCGGCGGTCGCGGAATGTGGGGTAGTTGGCGCCCCCGACGAACAGCGCGGCGCCATCGTCAAGGCATATGTCGTGCTGCGGCGAGGCTATGCGGCAGGTCCCGACCTCCTCCAGGTTCTGCAGGACCATGTGAAAGCTGAAATCGCGCCGTACAAATATCCGCGCGCCATCGCCTTCGTCGAGGAATTGCCGCGAACGCAGACGGGCAAGCTGCAAAGGTTCGAGCTGCGCCGCATGGCGGGGGACGGGGAGGTCGCCTGACTGAGGCGGTGGCTTGCCATCCGATTCATAAGGGTACAGTCCCCGCGCTGCCAAAAAATCACATTGAACAACAGGAGGTAATCTCATTTAATATGAGCAAATCTCATATTGAAGAGTGCGATGAACATCCTCCCATCTTTGACCGGTCTTCGAAGCTTCGAAGCAGCGGCGCGCAACAAAAGCATGACGAAAGCGGCAGCTGAGCTCAACGTCACCCAAGGAGCGGTGAGCCGGGCTATTGCGGCGCTTCAAGCCGATCTGGGTTTTCCGCTATTCGCGCGAACGAAACCGTTTTTGGAGCTCACGCCTCTCGGGGCGACAGTGTTTGCCGAACTGCAATACTCGTTCGATCGCATGCGGATGGTTCTCGATCGCATAAAGAGTGAGCAGGAGAGTCGCGCCCTTACGATCAACGTCTTGCCTACGTTCGGTTTGCGGCTGCTCATTCCACGCTTGCCTCGCTTCAAGGAGCTGTATCCCGAAATGCAGGTGGACGTGGTCGTCGGCGAGCAGCCGATCGATTTCGCGGGTACGTCAGCCGATGTTGGAATTCGTTATGGGAAAGGCGACTGGCCGCGAACCAAGGCCTACCGAATTCTCGATGAGGAGCTGATCTTGGTTTGCGCGCCCCATCTCCTGGAGGGCCGCCGCAAGATCGAGCCGGGACGATTGCTGCCGGGTCAGTTGATCCGACACACGACGAGGCTCGAGGCCTGGCCCGAATGGTTCGAGAGTCTCCATGTCGCGCCACCGGTCCCGGCGGGGCTCGGATTCGAGCATTTCTTCATGGTGATCGAAGCCGCCGTGGTGGGGATCGGCTTCGCGCTTCTGCCCCGGTTCTTGATCAGAAAGGAACTGGCTGAAGGTGCCCTCGTGGTCGCATCTCCTCACTCCTTGCGGCGCGAGCAGGGTTACTTTTTCCTATGCAGCCCTGAGCGTCAGTCGGACCCGAAGATACTCGCGTTCAGGCGGTGGCTGGACGCGGAATTACAGAACGAGCAGGTCTGACTCTGATCGTCCTGGCCTGTTGGTTCTTCCGCTGCCCGAATGGGATGCAATTAGCCTAGTTTATGGCCTGCCGACTGGTCTTGCGTTGTGAGCAAAGCTCATGATAAGCCTTTGACCTAAGGTCACAGCGCTCTCGCGGCCCGCCTTGTGAAGCGCCCTCCTCAAATTCCTCGCCGATCCCACCAAAAGCAACGTGGACAATGATGTCTTCCGCATCGCATGTCGTCTTCATCACCTCGCCGCTCGAAAGTGAGCATGTCGAACGCATTCGCGCCGAGGCGCCGAACGGTGTGGAGGTTGTCTTCGAAGCCGATCTCCTGCCTCAGACCCGTTATGTGGCAGATCACAAGGGGCGAGACGGTTTCAAGCGCAGTGCCGAACAGGATCGGCGTTGGCGCGAGGCGCTCTCGCGCGCGACCATTCTTTTCGATTTCCCAAGTGGCTCGGAAGCTGAGCGTGGTTTGGCTCTGGCTCCGAACGTGCGGTGGGTCCAGACAACGAGTTCCGGCGTTGGACAGCACGTGCACGGACTGGGGCTCGCGGAAAGTGATGTCATTGTCACGACCGCTCGAGGCGTGCACGCAGATGCGCTGACGGAGTTCGCCTTGCTTGTCATGCTGAGCCACGTGAAGGATTTGCCGCGCCTGCAGCGCGAGCAGGCCGCGCGGCGGTGGGAGCGCTATTGCGGTGGCGAGTTGAGCGGCAAGTCTCTGACCATCATCGGCGCCGGACAGGTTGGCGCTCGCGTCGCTTCGATCGCAAAGGCCTTCGGCATGCATGTCAGGGCCGTCGTCAACCGGCCTTCGCCCGAACGGCGTGCGGAGCTGTTTGCCGACGAAGTATTGGGGCAGGATGATCTCAAGTCTGCAGTCACGGGTGCCGACTATATCGTGCTTGCGACGCCGCATACTCCTAAGACTGACAAGATGGTCGACGCACAAACTATCGCCGCCATGAAGCGAGGTGTCGTCTTCGTCAACATTGCCCGCGGACAGGTCGTGGACGAGCTCGCGATGATCGAGGCGCTCGGAAGCGGTCATATCGGTTTTGCAGGCTTGGATGTCGCGACCATCGAGCCRCTTCCTCCTGGATCGCCGCTCTGGTCGATGCCGAATGTCCTGATCAGCCCGCACTCCGCGAGCACGGCGCCGAGCGAGAACCGCAAGATCGTCGACATCTTCATCAAGAACCTCGGCCACTACGCCAAGGATGAAAAGGACCGCATGGTCAACGTGCTCGACAAGGCGCGTATGTATTGAAAGCAAATGCGGACAAGGAGTCGCCTCGCCGGCACCACGCAGAAATAAAGAAGCCGTTCGATTCTAAAGTGCGGCCATCAGACGCTTCGCGTCGGCATCTTCGGCAACAATGAGACCTGCAGGAACGAGACGTCAAAAATGACCAGAGGAGTCTACCAATGAATCGCTATTCGAGGGTTGCGACCGCAGTCACGTTGGTTGCGTCGACGTTCATGCCCGCTACCCTGTGGGCCCAGGACGCTAAGCCGCAATATGGCGGCGAACTTGTTCTCACCGGACAGCTCGACAAGACGATGTTTCCCGGTCGAAATACCGATGCCGGCGGCATGGATGTCTATCTGAACTCCTGCGAAAATCTTGTCGAAATGGCAGGCGACAGAACCATTCATCCGTTGTTGGCAAAAGGCTGGTCCACTTCAGCGGATCAGAAGAAGGTCACGTTCCAACTCAATGAAGGCGTGCAGTTTCACGACGGTACGCCCTTTAATGCCGAAGCGGTGGCGTTCGTTTTCAATGAAGCCCTGGCAAAGAAGTTTCTCTATGTCAGCCTGCTCGAAGGACTGGAGAAAGTCGTCGCCGATGGCGATTATCAGGTCTCCTTTCATCTGACGAATCCTTCAGCGGCGCTCATTCCAAATCTAGCGTACCGCACGATGTGTATCTTCAGTCCGACAGCCTACAAGGCGAAAGGCGAAGAGGGGCTCGGAAGCAACATCATCGGCACCGGCCCCTTCATCCAGACCGAGTACGCCAAGGGCGAGTATGTCCTCTTCAAGAAGAACGACAAATATTGGCAAAAGGGGAAACCCTATCTCGACAGCATTCGCATGCTGTTTGTGCCTGATGTTTCAACGCGCGTTGCCATGCTCGAGAGCGGCGAAGTCGATCGTGCCTACGGTGTTCCGGATTTCGACGTTCCGCGTCTCTCGACGGAGGAGAATCTCAAGGTCACGACGCTTCCGAGCCTTCAGCAGTACTACGTCGTCATCAACAATTTGGCGAAGCCTCTCGACGATCCGCGGGTCCGCCAAGCGTTGAATTACGCCATCGACAAGGCCGGTATCGTCAAATCAGTCTTCGCCGGCACGGGTGCCTCACTCTCGCAGGCGCCGACACTGACCCCCGGCGTCTTCGGCTTTTCCGATATGCGCGAGCCCGGAAAGAACACCATTTTCGCCTATAACGTCGAGAAAGCGAAAGCACTTCTCAAAGAAGCCGGGTACGAAGATCGCAATGGCGACAAAGTTGTCGAGAGCGCCGAAGGAACCCCGCTTTCCCTGAAGCTCTGGACACGCAAATCAGGCAAGGGCGAATACCAGATCGCACAACTTGTGCAGACCTTCCTGGAAAAGATCGGCATCAAGGTCGAATTGACGGTCCTGGAGAGTGCGACCTTCAGTGCGTCTCTCTCGCTCGGACCGAAGGAAGCCAAGTATGATCTGGCACTTCTCGGCTGGACTATTCCGACGGCCGACCCCGACGAACCGATGATGTACATGACGCACACAAAGGCGTGGAAACCTGCCGGTGCGAACCGCATGTTCTTCTCGAATGCAGAGACCGACAAGCTTGCGGACCTCGCCCACGCGGAAGGTGATGAGAAGAAGCGCGCTGAGTATGTGCGACTTTGGATGGCCGAACTCCTCAAGCAGGCGCCTGTGATCTATCTCCCGACGTCAAACTTGACTGAAGCTGTCCGAACTTACGTTCACGGTGGCCACTATCTCCCCGCAGGTACCTATGTCGGAAGCTTCGCCTGGATCGATCAGGCCGAGAAGAAGAAGCAGGGTATCTCTCGATAAGACCAACAACATCCGCGGTCGCGCCTTCTAACACGCGCGGCCGCCTCCTGCGCATTGCCGCCCGGCGCGCAATGTATGGCGGCTCATCGCGGGCGGCTGGTTGCTGGACCTCATCGAGAACGGGAGAGGACGACAGGACACTACATGTCGAGAATGATCATCAGCAGATTCATCTTCATGGTCTTCGCGGGCTTTCTCCTGCTAACGTTTCTCTTTGGGCTGTTCCACGCCATTCCGGGCGACCCCGCGCGTTTGATCGCTGGCGACAGTGCGCCTGAGAACTTGGTGCAGAGCATTCGAAGCGCCTATGGTTTGGATCAACCGCTCCTTACACAGTACACGACCTATATGAGCAAGGTTCTGACGGGAGATTTCGGCCTTTCCAACTTCTCCCGGCAACCCGTTCTCGCTATCGTTGGACCTCGCCTTCTCAATACGGCGAAGCTTGCCGGGTGGTCGATGCTTCTCGCAATGACGATCAGTCTCGCGCTCGGATCCTTATCCGCCATGTACTGGAACCATCCCGTCGACAGGGGCATCACAGCGTTTTCGCTCGTCGGAATTTGCACGCCGATTTTTGTCAGTGGAATTCTTGCGATCTATTTCTTCGGTGTTCATCTGCGCTGGCTTCCGATCGGCGGCATGACGACCTGGAAGCACTATATCATGCCGGTGATGACGCTCGGTCTCGCCCAGGCGGCGGGATTCACGCGAATGGTCCGTTCTTGCATGATCGACGCGCTCGGCCGCGACTTCATCAAGACCGCGCGCTCCAAGGGCGTCCCCGAACATATCGTGGTATTCAAGCATGCGTTGCGAAATGCATTGCTTCCCATCATTACCTTCTTTGGTCTCGGATTGGGACATACACTTGGTGGTGCTGCCGTAGCCGAGTCCATTTTCAACTGGCCTGGCCTCGGGCGTCTCATGGTGGATTCGATCCTGACACGCGATCTTCCGCTCACTCAGGGCTGCATCTTCTTCTTTGCGATGATTTTCATCCTGGTAAACCTCGTTGTTGATCTTCTTTACCGGTGGGCCGATCCGAGGATTTCGAATGATTGATCCCTCGCAAGATTTCTCCGGACAGGAGGCTCGAACATGGAGTTGTTGAAGAACTACGCTCGCGACCGTGTAGGGCTGTTCTTCGGGATTGTTCTGCTGGGCTTCTATCTTGTCGCGCTCACGGCGCAGTGGATCACGCCGTCCGACCCATTTGAGACCAACCTCGCGGAAGGGTTGCAGCCCCCTTCGGCGAGTCATTGGTTTGGCACGGATCAATTCGGACGAGACAGCTTGTCCCGGGTGATCCTGGCAACGCAGGTGACCGCAAAGATCACGACAATCGCGCTTCTTTTCTCGTTGCTGTTGGGAGTTCCGATCGGGATGATTGTCGGCTATCGCGGTGGTCTTGCCGACGCCATCGTGATGCGCGCGACGGACATGATGCTCATCTTCCCGACAATCATGATCGCGATCGTCATCGTGGTGGTCGTGGGACCCTCTGAGATCGGTGTCGTCATCGCGCTTGGTCTATCGCAACTTCCCAATTTCATCCGTATTGCGCGAAGCGCGGCCTTGTCTGTGCGACGCGAACTCTACGTCGAGGCCGCGGTGGCCGCGGGTGCCAGTTGGCCGGACATCTTGTTCCGTCATGTGCTGCACAACATCTCGGGTCCTGTCATCGTCAAGGCGACTGTCGCGCTTCCGGGATTCGTCCTCGGTGCCTCGTCTCTGAGTTATCTGGGTCTCGGAGTGCAACCGCCAACGCCAGAGTGGGGGCAGATGCTCCACGAGGCGAAAGACTTCCTGACGAGTGCACCCTACCTGATCATCGGGCCGGCCATCGCGCTTTCTCTATTCGTCCTATCGGCCAACATGGTTGGCGACACTCTCAACGAAAGCCTCGATCCCAAGCTCAAGAGTCGACGGTTCAAGCGCTTCATTCCCCGTCTCGGCCGCAAGGAGGTTCGTTCATGAATAATCTCCTCGAAATCAGGAATCTGCGCGTCAATTTCATGACTGAATCTGGCGTCGCAAAAGCAGTTGATGGAATCGACATCGATATCGCTCCTGGCCGGACACTTGGTGTGGTGGGAGAAAGCGGCTGCGGAAAATCCGTCACGTCGAGGGCTATCCTCGGATTGATCGATCCGCCCGGCTGGATCGATTCCGGAGAGATCAAGTTCAAGTCACGCTCGGGCGTTGTCGACCTTGCACAGCTCCCGCGCAACGGTCGGAAGGTCAACGCGATCCGCGGCTCGGAGATCACCATGATCTTTCAAGAGCCGATGACCGCGCTCAATCCTGTCTTGACGATTGGCGATCAAATAACGGAATCCTTGCTGCTCCACGAGAAGATCTCACGGAAGGAGGCGCGGGAACGGGCCATAGCAAGCTTGGCTGCCGTCGGC